>JAIMBL010000251.1 GCA_023511615.1 Leptolyngbyaceae cyanobacterium HOT.MB2.61 | reverse complement strand
GCAGAATCCAAGGTGCTGGCTTGGATCAGCGATAACCTGATCGCCAACAAAGTTTGGTACAGCGGATTTTTTGAATTTCGTAAAGCTAACCCAATTTATCCAGAAGATCGGAGGGGACTTGTTGTTATGACGGAACACTTAAATGCAGATGAGCAGATATTGTTTGATGCGGTGCAGGGGGCGTTTAGTGCGTTTCTGCGCGACCAAATTCAGCAGGCGCAAAAGCAAGGGCGACCGCTGGACTATGGTCAAGTAACGGATAAGGTGATTTACCGTTTACAGCGTCCTAGCACTCAACAGGAATTTGCCACAGCATTGGTCGATTTTCTGAGCCAGTTTCGCAGTAAAGCAGCCCGTGCAGCGGGACCACAGATTTTTTGGTGGATTCATCAGGAGTCGAACTGGCGAAAAGCGAGGGATCTGGCACTTTTGGCGATCGCCACCTACACCAGCAAAAAAGGGGATGCGTTGGATGGACAGGAGGTGGCGATCGAATCATCTGTGGACAGTGAGAGTATGTCTGAAATGCTTGAGCCTAATGTTCTTTAACCGAAATGGACATAGGTTCCGACAAACCCTGCATTTGCCCTCATCCCCAACTGACGTTGACCGGTGGATAACTATCGATGGACATAGGTTCCGACAAACCCTGCATTTGCCCTCATCCCCAACCCTTCTCCCAAACTTGGGAGAAGGGAGCTAGAAACAGTTCTAACTTTCTCCTCTGAGGAATTTATCAGTGGAGGGCTAGGTAGGTTAAGTTGCCCATTGCGTGTTTTCTAAGTTATTCAAATCACTGACCTGAACGATATGACTGAAAAGACATTTAACCGAATTCGCGGCAGTACCCCAGCAATTGAACAGGCCGCAAAGCAACTGAGAAAACAATCTACTCTAGCAGAGGAAATCTTGTGGCAAGCCTTGAGGAATCGCCAACTGAATGGTCTTCGCTTTCGCCGTCAGCATCCGGTTGGGCGGTTTATTCTGGATTTTTACTGTCCTTCAGCCAAGTTGGTCATCGAATTAGATGGTGCAGTTCACACCAATCAACAAGAGTACGACACTATCCGAACCCGCGAACTGGAAACCTATGGATATCGCATCATTCGCTTCGATAACCAGCGGGTATTGAATGATTTGGATGCGGTATTGGATGAGATTTATCAAGCGTCACTCTCCGTCTCCCAATGTGGGGAGAAGAAGGGGTCGGGGGATGAGGGTAAACACAAACCTTGCCCGCACCCCCTAAATCCCCCTCTCCCAAAACTGGGTGAGGGGGGAAAACCGAACCAGCCCGCTCAGCCTGCTAAACTCCCCTTCTCCTAAGTTTGGGAGAAGGGGTCGGGGGATGAGGGCAAGATCCCCCAACCCTAACCATCAATTTTCAAAAACAAGGAGCAATCACCATGTCTCAACATCTTTTTGCAACGATCGTCACTGCAACCGCTGTAGCCGCCAACAACCGGGGTGAAGGAGATGGCAGCACCCTATCCACGCTGCAAAAAATCACCCGTGGCAACGATCAATACACCACGATCAGTGCTGAAGCTATTCGTTGGGGGCTACGTGAGTATTTGCAAAATACGCATCCTGAAGAAACCAACCGAACATTTGATCCAGATAAGGATCAATACAATTTCAAAAATGAAAGCTTCAACGCAAAAGATTTCATTGATGATGATTTGTTTGGATTCATGGATGCTAAAAAAGGCTCAGATAACAAAGACGCAACCACCAAACGGCGAGGCGCTCTGGAAGTCAGCCGTGCCATCAGCCTCGATCCTTACTGGGGGGATATCGCCTTTGGCTCTAAAGGCGGAACAAAGGGCAAAACCTCAATTCACAGTACTGAAGTGCACTGCACTGCCTACCAGTACACGATCGCCCTTACCCCCGAAAGCCTCCAAGATGCCAGCCGGGCAGCGGTGGTGCTAGATGCCATTGGTGCAGTTCGTCATGTGGGTGGCAACCATGCTCGCTTTTTGTACGACTTCCGTCCAGAGTCCATTGTCATTCGAGTCACTGAGGATCCCTGCCCCTGGATTATGGACGTGTTTAAGCGCATGGGCGAAACCGTGGGTTGTCCTAAATTGCTGCGACTGGTTGAGGTTGGCGATATTGCCGCAAGTGAGTTAATTGTGGCAGGTGAGATCGCCGATACACCCTATGGTGAAAAATTGAGTACGCTAGGCGTGAAGGTTTGCCGTGGCGTGAAGGACGCGATCGCCCAAGCTAAAAAGCAGTTAAACGTTCCACAAACCGCTTAGTTTTGGAGTCCTACATCATGAGTTCTCTCATCGTTTCTAGTGAAGTTTTTGCAGGTATCTCGGCTTTGGCCCAGCAGTTCAACTTGTCTGTAGAAGAACTGCTGACCTGGATAAGCCAAGGCAAGTTGGCCGTTATTGACGCTGATGAGTTAGAAGACTTACTGGATGTTAGAGATGCCATCCTCGCAGAATCGGATCCTGAAAACCAGGAACGAGTTTCCTGGGAAACGGTGAAGCAGGAGCTAAACTGGTGAGCCGTTATCGCATTGAGTTTTTGAAAACAGCTCAAAAGGAACTTCTGAAACTGCCCAAAGAGATCCAGCAGCGCATTGCCGCTCAGCTTGACGCTCTTTTGATCGATCCCTATCCTCCAGACACCAAAAAGCTGAAAAACGGCAATGGTCGCTTTCGGATACGGGTAGGCGACTATCGCATCATTTACCGAATTGAGGAGGAAGCGCTGGTCATTCTCATCATCAAAATTGGGCATCGCCGCAATATCTACGACCAAATTTAAGCCAGTCAGACTATGCAACCAATGCAACTCTATCTCGATTGTCCCTGCACCAGCTTTCCACGTAGTTTTGCCAGGGACTATAAGGAAACCTATCGCTATCCACCCCCTTCAACGATCTATGGCTTATTGCTGTCACTGGTGGGCGAAACCGATATGTCCGCTCATCTAGGAGTCAAGCTTGCGATTGGCATTATTGGCGATGATCCGCCCATTTCTCGGATTGTGCGGAAGCAGCGGCACCATAAGTTCGTGACTAATTCCTTAGAGGTTAAAAAACGTGAAGCAAAATATGGTGCTGGAAATTTTCCTACAAGTCAGTTTTCTAAGCCTAACCACCAGGAGCTTCTAACGGACTTACAAGTAGCTATCCAGATTGACTCTAGCGAAGAGACAGCGGCGGTGAAACTAGTTGACCGTTTGGCGATCGCCCTTTCCACTCCATCCCAGATCACCCGCTTTGGTGGTTTGAGCTTTGGAGAATCTTGGGCGATGGTGAATGGAGTTCGTCCATACCGAGAAACCGATGGAATCATCCGGTGGTTAGTGAAAGATAACCGAGGGTTGATTAGCTTACCTGTGTGGATTGAGCGCAAAACAGGCCAGGGAACGTTCCAGCGGTTTAGCCTGAAAAATGAATTTAGCGAAGCCTGTTGGGTAACAATTCAACCTTTTTCATCTGCAGCACCTACCCAAACCCCAAAAGCAAAACGGAGCAGGCAATCAAGCTAACTACGCTAATGTCTCAAGCTTTCTGTACTTTGAAAACTCAATACTGAACATGACAGAGGCACGCGCGGTTTCGCCGATACCGCAAGGATCGCCCCCCTCAGATGCCCTCAGGCGTTTTTTCCTACCCCGCGCGATCGCCTCTTTCCCCATCAACTAAACCAAAACCATGCCGTTGGTATCCCTCCATTCTGCCAGAGCTTTTGCTGGAGTTGCCTTAAGTAGAAAAGTCACCATACTAATACTGCATGACTGCATTGTCCACCTGTAAATTGCAGAGAAACAGGTGTATTGAGCGCTTAAAATGCCGTGTTTTCTTTTAGTAGAAACTTGATTTTGGGTTTGTAGTCATAAAGACACCATCACACAGCAGCCCCTACAGGGTTTAAGAGGGTTTTCAAACAATGAGCACAACTATAACTCTTGCACAGGAGCAGGATACCTTGCGCGTGAATGCACTTCATGCATTAGCCTACTGTCCCCGATTGTTTTATCTGGAAGAAGTGGAAGAACTATATACCCAAGATGCAGCAGTGTTTGCCGGACGACGGTTACATGCCGAAATTGAAAAAGAAGAAGGTGAAGAGTGGCAAGAATTAGTCCTGGAAAACAATGAGTTGGGATTGCGAGGAAAAGTGGATGCTCTGCGCACGCGCAATGGCCAAACCATTCCCTACGAACATAAAAAAGGACGGTGCTATCGAGATGCCAGCAACAAGCCCCAGGCATGGCAAAGCGATCGCCTTCAAATTCTTGCCTATGCTTGTCTAATCGAAGCAGCCCTGGGAATTACCGTTCCCGAAGGACGCATTCGCTATCATACCGATAACGTGCTGGTACATGTACCGTTGGATGACGCAGGGCGAAGGGAAGTACGGGAGGCGATCGCCCGTGCCCGACAACTCAAGCAGACCACCGAAAGACCTCCAATCACCTCAAATGAGCGGTTATGTGTCCGGTGTTCTCTGGCTCCGGTCTGCTTGCCAGAGGAAACCCGTTGTGCCCAGGATGAAAGTTATCAACCGATCCGGTTGTTCCCTGAAGATGATGATCGCCAGGTGATCCATGTTTTAGAAGCAGGTACCTGCATCGGCAAAAGTGGAGAACAACTCAAAATTACTAAACGAGATCAATCCACAACTGCGATCGCAGCACGTCAGGTAGGGCAAGTTGTCCTCCACAGTTATGCTCAAATTTCCACTCAAGCAATTTACTTTTGTACCGAACAGGACATCGGCATTCATTTCATTTCTGGCGGCGGACGCTATGTGGGAAGCATTGATACCAGAGCAGGCAGCATCCAGCGGCGCATCCGGCAATACAAAGCGCTCAGTGACCCTGCATTTTGTTTGCAACTAGTGCGTCAATTAGTTACCTGTCGAGGACAAAGCCAGCGCAAATTTTTAATGCGAGGGCAACGGGGAGAATCCGCTAACTCCGTTTTGGCAACTGCGATTGAGCAGATGCAACGGGTATTAAAACAAGTACCATCCGCCGAATCAATCAGTACCCTCTTAGGACTCGAAGGCAACTTGGCTGCGCTCTATTTCAAAAGCCTCCCAGAACTATTGTCCGAAGGAGTTCCATCAGAACTTCAATTTAGCGATCGCAATCGCCGCCCTCCCCGCGATCGCTTCAATGCCCTCCTCAGTTTTGGATACTCTCTCCTACTCAAAGATGTCATGAATGCCATCCTAGTCGTTGGACTGGAGCCAGCCCTGGGCTTCTATCATCAACCTCGAACCCAAGCCCCACCGCTCGCCCTAGACTTAATGGAAATTTTCCGGGTGCCATTAGTAGACCTACCAATCATCGGCTCCATTAATCGCGGGCAATGGGATGTGCAAACCGATTTTGAAATTCGCGGACAACAAGTCTGGCTGAGTGAAAGCGGTCGGCGCAAATTCATTGGAATCTACGAACGACGCAAAGAAGAAAGCTGGAAACACCCAGTTCTAGGATATTCCCTCACCTATCGCCGCTTGCTGGAACTGGAAGTCAGGCTACTAGAAAAAGAGTGGATGGGTGAAGGTGGGTTGTTCGCCCAGCTAGTTTTGCGGTGAGGAATGGAGGAGCTACTTAGGTTTGATTAGCCATATAGATGGAACCAAAAAATCCCGATACCCGCAACAACTCCCCCACTCCTCACCCAACTTCTTCTATTACTCAGCTCTCCTATCCTTCTCCATCCCCCTTATCTCCCCATTTCTCCATCTCCCTTATGGAAACCAAAAACTTTTACATGATCTGCTACGATATTCGCGACCCCAAACGCTGGCGCAAAGCTTATACGCTGCTAAAAGGATATGGCGAAAGCTTGCAATATTCCATCTTTCGCTGTCGCTTAAACCAACGAGACCGGGAAAAACTCCGCTGGGAATTAGAGAAAATTCTGGAAGCAGAAGATAGCTTATTGATCGCTGGGTTATGCGATCGCTGCGTCGAACGAATTCAGGCTTGCAACCGCCCCGAAACCTGGACTGTAGAACAGGAGACGTTCAAGATTTTTTGATGCAAGGATCGGCAGTTGTCAGCAGGACAAATCAAATGAAAACCTTGAAAGTCCTACTCAACGGTATTTTCAGGAGTTGCATAAGAGTTAGAGATGCTTGCAGTTTCTGAAAACCCCGCTACTAATTCAGTTTTTAGATTAAGGAATCGCTAAAATAGACAGAAGGGGAAGCTTTTTGGTGAAGCTGCGATTGTCGAACGTAGGTACTTGCAAAACTGTTCAGGGATGCCTGCTATCTATGGGTTTTAGCACTCGCAGTTTCCCAACCGTTGATGCCGCAAGGCGTTGAGCACCTTTCCAGGAGTCTGATCCACTCTCTTTTAGACTCCCTGTTTCCCAACCGTTGATGCCGCAAGGCGTTGAGCACAAGTTGGACGCCTGAAATGGGAGAAACAGGTAGGTTCCGTTTCCCAACCGTTGATGCCGCAAGGCGTTGAGCACAACCCAGGCGCCAAGACGGACGCCAACGTTCTGGCGTTTCCCAACCGTTGATGCCGCAAGGCGTTGAGCACCTGTTCCCCTCCGCTGCCATCGTGCGCTGTTTAAGCCGTTTCCCAACCGTTGATGCCGCAAGGCGTTGAGCACATGCGAAAGG
>JAIMBL010000250.1 GCA_023511615.1 Leptolyngbyaceae cyanobacterium HOT.MB2.61 | reverse complement strand
AGGGGAGCCGGATCGAAAGTCCCTCGCCCAAAATGGGCGAGGGATTTAGGGTGAGGGCGTCTGTAGTCACAACAGTTACCAGGTTAATAGATGGTAGGTGTCAGGGGCCAGAAACTGAGGTGAGGGGTAAGGAGAGTCTTATTCAGCGTTTGAATGCTTTTTAGCATCCTTCGTAAAGGTGGCAATCAGCAGGCAGATGATTCCAACATTAATGAACACGTCTGCCAGATTGAAGATGGGGAAATTGATTAGCCGAAATTCTAAAAAATCGACCACTTCATTCAAAAGAAACCGATCCATCCCATTCCCTAATGCCCCCGCCAGGACAAATCCATAACCCACCTGCTCCCACCGAGTCAGTTCAGGACCAAACCAGGCCAGTGCCATTAAACCAATGCTGACTCCCAGCGATAGCCAGCGTAACCAGCCTGCGCCTTGGGGAAACAGGCTGAATGCTGCGCCAGAGTTCAAGGCGTAGGTGAAGTGAAAAACTCCTGGAATTACAGGAATTGTTGTGTTGAGGACGGGCGGAAAAATGTAGACGACAAATAAAATCTTGGTCAGGCGATCGAGGACCAGACCAATCAGGGCAGCAACCCAGAAGAAGCGATTTTTGAACATTTGGCAAACTAGTAAAACATGAGGTGGCGCAGGGTAAAGGCAATCAGTGTCACCGCACAAATGACGGCAAATTGCCCTGGCAATGGGTGGAGGGAGTATTTCAAAAGGGCCTGCTGCAAAGGAATCTGCGCTTTGCCAAGCCAACCAAAATAATAGGACAGAACTAAGTACACAATGCCAGTGAGGTGAATGGTTAGCAAGCCAGAGAGACAGCTAAAGGCAAGGGACTCCAATCGCGGCAGGGCTTTGAATGCCAGCAACCCGCAGAGCCAGGCACCAGGAATGAAGCCAAGGATGTAGCCAAAGCTGGGTTCCTTGATATAGCTCATTCCGCCCCCTTGAGCGAAGATCGGAAACCAGGTTAACCCTAAAAGAATGTAGGCGATTTGGGAGAGGACAGCCGCATTTTTTCCCCCCAGACACCCCACTAACAGAACGGCTCCAATTTGGTAAGTAACGCCCAGGGAATGGGTTTGGAGACTATTGGTGCCCCATTGCCAGGTGGGTGTGGCGACGAAGGCTTCCAAAAAGGTGCCGCCAATGGTCAGCAGCAAACCAATAAAAGCCCACAGCAGTTCAGTGGAAATCGCCATTTTGAATCGCATATCTGGTCAGCCAGCGTCTGCTGGCTGGCAGACAGAGAATCGCACTGGTATAGAGGAAATCTCTGGTGATCGAACCCCGATCGCGATCGCTCACGAGCAGAGTGATGGCATTCTAACACTTGACCCAAACACCGACTTACCGACAATGAACCGCATAAATCCTCTACCCATAATCATCATTGACGGTATCTTCTTCCAACTTTACAGAACCGGAATTGCCCGCGTCTGGCAGTCGCTCTTACAGGAATGGTCGAGTCAGGAGTTCGCCCAGCATTTGCTAGTGCTCGACCGTAACGGAACCGCTCCCAGATTGCCAAATATTTATTATCTTCCCTTTCCTCCCTATGTTTACGAGAATCTGGATAGAGATCGGGAAATGCTGCAACAGGTCTGTGACCAGGAGGGGGCCAGTCTGTTCATTTCAACTTATTTCACGGCACCTCTTTCGACCCCTTCAGTGCTGATGGTGCATGACATGATTCCAGAGGTGTTAGGAGCAGATTTGGCGGTACCGGAGTGGCAGGAAAAGCACCACTGCATCAAACAGGCATCGGCTTACATTACCGTTTCTCAGAATACGGCACGGGATCTGATGCGGTTCTTTCCGGAGATCGCTTTCCGCCCCGTTACCATTGCTTACCCCGGTGTTTCAACCAGTCTCTTCTTCCCGGAGACTTTTGAAGAAATCTATCGCTTCAAATCCCGTTATGGCATTAGCAAGCCCTATTTTCTTCTGTCAGCCGTAAACAAGAACTATAAAAATAATCGCTTGTTCTTTGCGGCCTTTGCACAACTGTGCAGTCGTCACGGGTTTGAAATAGTCTGCACGGGAGGCGATGCTACGCTGAACCCAGAATTTAGAACTGCCACAACAGGGTGTGTCGTTCACTTGCTTTCCCTGACAGACGAGGAACTGAGGGCTGCCTATGCGGGAGCCGTTGCCCTGGTTTACCCTTCGCTCTATGAAGGTTTTGGGCTACCTGTGCTAGAAGCGATGGCGTGTGGTTGTCCGACCATAACCTGCCCCAACGCATCCCTCCCAGAAGTGGCAGGAGAAGCGGTCCTTTACGTCCATTCCGATGACGTGGATGGAATGGCAGAGGCCCTTTGCGAGGTGCAAAAGCCATCTGTGCGAAAGGCATTAATTGCGGCAGGGTTGAAGCGATCGCAGTCTTTCTCCTGGTCAAGGATGGCGGCAATTGTTCAATCTGCCCTGGTCGAAGCTACACTCCTGCCGCTCCAACTGCGGGATGTCAACCTGATTGTGTTTCCAGACTGGCAACAGCCAGAAACCATCCTCCTCCAGGATCTGGAAATGGCCATCAGGACTGTACTGACCTATCCAGAACGGGAACAGCTAACGCTGCTCGTCTACACCGGAAATGGGACCAGTGAAACAGCTAATCTTGCCCTTTCCGAAGTCACTCTCAATCTATTGATGGCGGCAGAACTGGAGCGGGAAACCCTGCCAGAAGTTTCCCTGGTGCCAGTTCTTTCGGAAATGCAGTGGCAAGCCTTGCTACCACGCCTCCAGGCACGGTTGGAGCTAGAGCATGAGGACGAAGGAGCGATCGCCCAGGTTGGCGCAGATCGGTTGCAGGGGCGATCGCTGAGCTAGAACAGCGGCGCACCCGCCACCTCTTTCAGCCCCACTGCCTTTAGCAAATCACTCCAGGTGTTTCCCACCGTTGAATCATCTGGTCGAGTGCGGCGCAGCTCAGCCGCAGTCAACAGAGCGTCATACCAGAGACCGGCATTGATGTAAAGAATTAGCCGCTGGGTAAATGGAGCCTGGGCGATTTGACTGGCAAGGGAGGGAGCTAACTCGGTTCTTGTAATCCATCCATTGAAAGATGGGTTCTGGTCAGGTGATTCAGCATTGCAAACCACTGAAAAAATCCACTCATACCGTTTGCCAATTTTCAGAGCGGGTGAATTATTCCCAGACAAGCTGACGCTGTTAATGGCATTGCTCTTTAGATCAAAGTCAGCTTTGTAAATGATTTGATTATTTTCATTCTTAAGGCTAAATCGGGCCTGCCTTGCCTTTGTGGGCGGAACATGAACAAGAAAGGTTGGATACATGGCAACGGTGATCCCATCCCTGGGAGAAAGGGAATACAGGTAGTTTTCCCCCAAACAATCGGGAATGCGGGAACCACCCGGAGAGCGACCTCCCGGTCCACCCTTACCGCCCACCTTGGGGACAACACCCGGCTCGATGCCAGATAATTTTGCCTGCACAGATAGGGGAGCCCCCAGTAGAGAAACCCCAATCACTGAGGCAACGCCCAGGTTTACGATGGCTTTATAAGTCTTCGTCTGGTACATGCGTTGGTTTCCACAAATTCTAAAGACAGCAACCGAATCAGCAACAGGTACGCGCTTAAAACCCTGACTGAGCTGTCTCAAACAGATTGACAGCAGTCAGCAAGTCACAATTAACCAGAGACGGGCAGATGGTGAAACTCATCGCTAGATATTGGATCTCTGGTGGCGCGGCATTCGTTCCAGGATGAGTGGAAGATGAATGCCGGAATTGAAAGACTTCATAAAATCTTTACGGAAAAAAGTTTGAGCATCCGGAAGTCTTTAAGAAAACACTCTGGATTTTGAGAGCGGATCTCTTTTGGGAATTGTCAGACGAATGTGTGATGTTTGTAGGGAGGCGTTTCACCCCTACAGGGTAGGTCACACCACTCGCTTTAGCTGGGATATAGGGTTTCTCCAGTTGCAGAGTTAAAGACAAACAGATGTTCAAAACTGAGTTGAAGGGGAAGGCGATCGCCCAAATGAATCTGCCGTCCGGCCTCCACCTGAATATTCAAAACCTGCTGTCTGAAGTTGCCCTGCTCTGGTACTACTGCCCGAACTAAAGTTTCTCTGCCCAATGGCTCCACCACAATCGCTTCAACGCTGAGAAAACTCCCCTCCGAACCAATAGCCATATGCTCCGGGCGAATTCCCAGGTCAAACCGCTGCCCCTGGCTGGGTTGAAGACAGGTTCTGATTGACTCCGGGCAGGAAAGGATCTGTCCGTTCACCTGAAAAGCTGAGCCATCATAGATTGCTTGCAGAATATTCATTGGCGGATTGCCCAGGAAAGTGGCGACCATACGGTTAGCAGGATAGCTATAGATTGTTTGCGGGGTTCCTATCTGCTGAATGCGTCCCTGGTTAAGCACCACGATTTGATCAGCCAAGGTCATGGCCTCTACCTGGTCATGGGTAACGTAGATGGTGGTAATGCCGACTTGCTGATGGAGCTGCTTCAATTCAACACGGGTGTCATCCCGCAATTGCGCATCCAGGTTTGAGAGGGGTTCATCCAGCAAAAACACCTGGGGTTGACGCGCGATCGCCCGTCCCAGTGCTACCCGCTGCTGCTGCCCCCCCGAAAGCTGGCGCGGCTTACGCTCCAGAAGATGCTCAATGTTCAACATACGGGCGACTGTTTCAACCCGTTCCCGAATCGTTTTGGGGTCTGCCTTCCGCATCTGGAGCCCAAAAGCCAGGTTCTCAGCCACACTCATGTGGGGATAGAGTGCGTAGTTCTGGAACACCATCGCCACATCCCGTTGGCGAGCAGGAATCTGGTTAACCAGGCGATCGCCAATATACAAATCACCTGAGGTTGCGGTTTCCAACCCGGCAATAGTTCGCAAAATTGTAGACTTACCGCAGCCCGATGGCCCCACCAGCACCCAAAATTCGCCATCGGGCACCTCAAAGGTAATGTCTTCAATCGCAATTGCGCTATCGTACCGCTGTGTAATTCCCCAAAGCTGAACCTTCGCCATCTGAATTACTCCCTATGGTTGGGTGGAATCACTATAAGCCCTGAAGTATCCGCAGGCTACGCTAGAAGAAACCGAGAAGGGCCTGGTTAATTGACGCTATTTCTACTTGCCTTAAACGTATTTTTACGTAAAAATTCTAATCCTCAGACTTCGGTAAAGAGACTCAGGCAGGAGTTGACTCCTAAAAACCCAGTTCTTAAATTTAATTAGGAGGTATTAAAAGTAACCACGAATTTGTTTAGTCCACGGAATTTATCCATGGGTTACTCACTTGTCTCGAAAGCTGGAGATCGCCCAAAAAACATTACATCCTCTCACTGGAGTTCTTGACATGTCTACCACGGAAAACTACAAAGTTATCCAACCCACTGGAGTTCTCACCGTAACAACTGCATCCCAGCTTGTTCAGGAATTCAAAGATTGTCTGGATGCTGGCATCAAAACTATTCTGATTGATCTTCAGAATGTTGATTTCATCGACAGTTCTGGCTTAGGCATGCTGGTTTCAATCCATACCAAGCTGAGGCTGGCCGGAGGTCGGCTTTACCTCTGCTCTCCTAAAGATCAGGCTCGCAGCCTATTTGATATCTCCGACCTGGATCGCATTTTTGAAATTTACGCCAACCAGAAAGAATTTCATCAACGCATCACTAGACAAAACCTGGCAGTACTAGTGCAATAGCCACTGCACGATAGAGACCAGTAGTCCATCAGGCAGACTTTGCAGGGGATGAAACCCTGCAAAACCCTGCAAATTGGTTTTTCTGGGTTCAGACAACGAGGCAAAGTTCCTCTGGTGAACCACTAGAAGCAGAAATCAGAATATGGAAACCAGGAGCCAGAATTCGGAAGAACCTTTTACATAGGTACTATGGTAATCTGGCACAGGACTCCTCAAAATAATATTCTCCAGGAATAAATTTGAGGTGCTCCATTCCAGTGAGAACTTTCGGGGCTAGATTTCATGGCAATTGTGGATTCCCAAGGTCGCCTGTTCGGTAAAGTCAGCATTCTGGATGTTGGTGCAGCACTGGTCATTTTGCTGGTGATTGTTGGCGTTCTTCTTCCTAGCACCACAGGGATTGCGCAGGTTGGCTCCACCACCAAACCACTTGAAGTTGATGTCATTGTCAGAAGTGTTGCCTCCGGTGATTTGCTGAAATCGGGGGACACAACCAAAATCATTATTCGTAACCAACCTTTCGGTGAAGTAAAGATTGCCAAGGTGGAAGAGTTACCCAGAAATGTTCCAGTTCCCCAACCGGATGGTTCTGTCAGGGCACTTCCCGATCCCAGACCGGAAGCAGGGCTGACAAAAGACTACTGGGTCACTCTGGTGGGAAATGCTCAAATCACAAAAGATGGTCCTGTTTTAGGGAACAACAAGATTAAATCGGGTACCAAAATTGAGCTGGAAGGACTGACTTACAATTTCCCGGATTTGAATGTTCTGAATGTCCGGGTAAAAGAGTAGGTAGTGTCCAACTCAGGTTGAGTCCCCCAGAATAACACCCTCATTAACCCGGTAATAAGTAGGTAGACATCATTAATTGGAAGAAAGGGGAGTGGGGGCGTTGCCCCTAGGTAGGGGGTTTCACCCCATCCATC
>JAIMBL010000249.1 GCA_023511615.1 Leptolyngbyaceae cyanobacterium HOT.MB2.61 | reverse complement strand
CCCTTGAGAATATGGCTCTCCTGAGAGTTTGGTGATAAGCGTCGCTTATCACCAAAACAAAATCAATATTCCAGGGATTGTGTTTGAGATGAAAGAGTAGCATAAGCTACTCTTTCACCGGCAAGCTGGGAGAACCGAGAATATTTCTTTTGATGTAACCGATAGCCTGGTAGTTCCTTCAGCTTCAGTGGAAAGGGTTTAAGAAGTATTTCAACCCGGTGCTTGCTCTAGCTGTCGTTGAACACGTTGGGGCTGTCCCCAAATCACTTGTTCATGCTTATAAACGGTCATTCCAGGTTTCGCGCCTTTTGGTTTGTAAACATTTCTGGGTTTGGTGTAAACGACGGGAACCTGTTCACTCTGGCGGGCGCGGCTGTGATAAGCGGCAAGGTCAGCCGCAAACTGGAGATCGCTGGGGTCTGGGGGTTGTCCTGGTTGGAGCCTTAATAAAACGTGACTGCCGGGGATTTCCTGGGTATGGAACCAGAGGTCATAGTCTCCAGCGATCCGAAAGGTGAGCTGATCGTTCTGGCGATTATTTCGTCCAACCAAAACCTCTAGTCCATTGGGTGTCTGGTAGCGGTAAGGTTCGGTGGTGGAGTTTTCTTTATGAGTGTCGCGGTTACGGTATTCAGAATCTTGTAAATAGCCCTGCTGAATCAGTTCGTCGCGGATTTCTTGCAGGGTTTCTAAATCTGTAGCTGTCTGGTATTCAGCCAATTCGGCTAGCGAAGCTTCTACCTGTTCCAAATAGTGAATTTCAGCTTCCACTTCTGCTAGCAGGGGTTTGATCGCACTCCGGGCCCGCTTCAATTTCTGATGGCGCTTGTAGCGTGACTGGGCATTCTGAACTGCATTCTTCTCCGGATCCAGGGGAATGGTGATGGGGTCTCCATTGGTGAAGCTTGGAAGGACGATGGTTTTCATACCTGGCTTCCACTGGTGCAGATGGGCCATCAACAGGTCTGCCTGCTCCCGGTAGGTGTCTGCCTGGTCGGATTGCTGGAGGCGATCGCGAAATCCTGCTGCCTTTACCCGCAGTTTTTCTAGAGCATTCCTGAGCTTCTGGCTGATCTGGTGTCGGAGCTGGGAAAATTCCTGGAGATCAAGATGGGCTGTGTAGTATTCATTTACAACTGTTTGCACACTATCCGCCGAGCGGGTCATGCCCCAACCCATGACGGTGTAGCCCTGGGCTGTCCACCCTGGCTGAAAGGTGCCTTTCTCCAGGGCATGGAGCCATTCCTGCCAGCGTTGAAACAGGCTTTGCCACTCGGATTCGCTCAAACTTTCCGTGTTTTGGTTAGGGTTTAATCCAGCGACTTGAACCATGGAATCAACCAGGGCAGAGCTTAATCCCCGGTATCCTTTCAGCAAGTTCTTCTTCAGCGGCCCAGGTACTAAGCTGATTCGCTCCTGCCAGCGTTCCAGGGACTCAATCAACGTGGGGATGGGGTCAGTCAGGGCGGGTGGAATTTCGTACGGTTGCCCGGTTTGGATGGGACGAACGCTGGACTGTTGAGCGCTGACCTGATGGGCGGCGGTCACGATTTGATTTTCCTGGTTAGCCAGGATGGCATTGCTGTATTTACCCATGATTTCGATATAAAAATGCCAGAGAGCAGGCTCTCCGGGGCGACGGGCAAATTGCAGGTCAACGGCGCGTTCCCAGGGGGCGATCGCTTCAATGGCCACCAGTGCCAGTCCACCGATCTGGTGACGCAGTTGCTGACTAAAGGTGAAGGTATCGGGTATCCGGGGTGGAGGGGGACTGATACAGATGCGGGCGGCCTGAGGATGCCAGGAGATTTCTAGCCAGCCCCGTGCATTCAGAGTTCTCAGGGCCAGGTAAAGGGTGTAGCGATCGCGTTGAAAAGCCTGCTCTACGCGGGCAGGCAACCAGGCTGCCCGCAGTTCTGAACAGAGTGCGGTAAGGGTGGTAAAGTCAACGGGTTGCAAAGCGATTGCAAAGAGAATAAAGGAGATTTAGAAACCAAACTCAGGCTTTTCGTTAAAGTTCGCCTTGTTACTCAGAATTTTTCCAGATACGATCGAATACTAAGCTTTTATAAGCTTTACCCCTAACCCCGCAATCAGCCGCTATGGACATTAAGCTGATCAACATCGGTTTTGGTAACATTGTGTCCGCTAACCGGGTGATTGCCATCGTTAGCCCAGAGTCTGCTCCCATCAAGCGTATCATTACCGATGCTAAAGATAGCAGGCAGCTCATTGACGCCACCTATGGCCGTCGCACCCGGGCAGTTATCATTACAGACTCAGGGCATGTTATCCTGTCTGCCATTCAACCCGAAACTGTTGCCAATCGGTTTATTGCCAGTAAAGATGGGCTGGGTGGAGAGAGTTAAGAGTTTTCAGTTTTGAGTTCTGAATTTTCTTAAGCCAACTCAAAATTTACAACTCAATCGCGGTTCCTGTAGACGAGACGTTAAGAGATTGTTAAATTAATTACAATTTTACGGAGTGGGAAGCGCACTATGGGAAAGGGCAAACTCATCGTCTTAACGGGACCCAGTGGAGTTGGTAAGGGGACTCTGCTGCGATCGCTCCTGAAGCGACATCCCGATTTGTACCTGTCGATTTCAGTCACCACGCGCCCTCCCCGTCCAGGTGAAATTCCGGGTAAAGACTACTACTTTGTGACCCGGTTGGAATTTGAGCGGATGGTCGCAAAGGGTGAACTTCTAGAGTGGGCAGAGTTTGCAGGCAACTATTACGGCACTCCCCGCATGCCTGTACTGGAAAATATCCGCCAGGGAAAGTGGGTCATTTTAGAAATTGAACTTGAGGGGGCGCGACAGATTCGCCAGACGTTTCCTGAAGCCCTGCGGATTTTCATTCTGCCGCCTTCATTGCCGGAACTGGAGGATCGCATTCGTAAGCGGGGCAAAGACAGTGAAGAAGCGATCGCTCGCCGCCTCAACCGTGCTCAGGAAGAAATGGATGCTGCTGATGAGTTCGACATCCAGATTGTTAACGATAATTTTGACAAAGCGCTGGAGCGGATTGAGGAAACGCTGTTTGCCGCCGCTACCTGTTGATTATGGGTTATCCCGTTTAATCTCACGGTTATCAGAATGGAATGTCATCGAAATCAGGTTCGGCAACGGGTTCTGGTTTGGCTGAAAACTTGCTCACACTGGACTTAACAGCAGGTGTGGGTTGATTGAGGTCAGGAGGATATGACTGATTCGCCGTGCTGGAAGTCGTTGGGGCAATAGGAGATACATCCAGTGGTGTATCAGCCGCAACGGGATGAATCCGCTGGGCGGTCAGTTCAGCCCGTTTTTCTTTGAAACCTTCGGGACGCTCAATTGTGTTCATGCTGAGGCGGCCTTCAATGATGACGCGATCGCCCTGGCGATACTTATCCTGAATCTCCTGAGCCAGATTGCCCCAGCCCACAACCTTCAGCGTTGCGGGCGGGTCTTCAGGACGCAAACCGGGAAACTGAACCAGCATTTCCGCAATCGGCATTTGGTTTTCAGAGGTGTAGCGCAACTCTGGAGCCCGAATGATTTCGGCCATTAATATGCAACTGTTCATAGAAGATGGGAAATAGGGGTAGAAATTAGAACAGATTTACTATCCATTATCGAAGATGCTTGCGATTCTAACAAGAATTGTCGATGGCAGGGGAGAGAAGACAAAACTAACCTCATCTAATACCCACTCTCGCTTCTGGCTTCTTCTCGCTGCTCATTTTCGTCAACAAATTCTTGAACCCGCAGGCGGTAATCGCGCAAGGTTTCATCGACCCAACTCCGATCGCTGCTGTTCGCGTAGATATGAACGAGCGGTTCGCCAGCATCCGGCAGAATCAGCACCCAGTTGTCCTGGTGGTAGTTAAAAATCTTGACGCCATCCACCAGTTCCAGGCGATCGACCGGATGAGTTTCCACTAAATGACGCATCAGCGCTCCCTTGGCTGTCCACGGGCAACGGACACTGCAACCCTTGTGGGTGACGCGGGGTAGCTCAGCACGAATATGACCGAGGGAGCGTTCCTGAATAGTCAGCATCTCGATCAATTTGGCAATGCAAAACATGGCGTCAAAGCCTGGATGCAGTTGGGGAAAGATGAAACCCATGTCCCCACTCCCACCCAGGACTACATTGGGATTGGTGTGGCAGGCTTCCATCAGGGCCGTGGGATTTGCTTTGGTGCGAATGACCCGGCTGTCATGGCGATGGGCAATTTGCTCTACTGCGCTGGAAGCATGAACGGGTACCACAACCGTGCCTCTGGGATGGTGCGATAGAATCACCTCAACCATCAGCGCGGTTAAGGTTTCACCTCGAATGGGATTACCGGCTTCATCTACCAGAATGAGTTGCTCTCCATTGGCAGATACCTGAACACCAAAGGTTGCTTTCAATGCTTCTACGACATGCCCCAGTTGAGTCAGCAAACTTTCGCGATCAGCGGCGGTGGGAGCGGTTTGGGTCAGACTGGCGTTGAGCACCACCGCATCACAGCCAAACTTGGCTAACAGTTGGGGCAGAACGGCACCAGACACAGCGTAGGCGTAGTCAATCACCACTCTGGAACTGCTGTGGCGGATGGCTTCGATGTTCAGGTGTTTTTCAAAACAGGTGCCGTAAATATCAACCACCTGATTGGCATAAACCACGTTGCCAATTTCGTGAATTTGAGCACGGCGAAAGTCCTCTTTGAAGTAGGCACCTTCAATTTTTTTCTCACGGGCTTTGGAGATGTTAATCCCTTTGTGGTCAAAGAACTCAATCAGAATATGGTCTGGGCGATCGGGATGGACGCGCACGTGAATCCCCCCCGCAATCGAAAGGGTAGGCACAATAGAGCGGGCCAGGGGAATAGCTGTTGCTTCCAGATTCTGGACGTTAACACCCACGGACATTAACCCAGCAATCAGCGATCGCGACACCATCCGCGAGATACTGCGCTGGTCACGAGACACTGCCACATGGGAACCTGGTTTTAGAGTAGAGCCATAGGCAGCTCCCAGTTTGACCGCAAATTCAGGGGTAATGTCGATATTGGCCAGGCCAGAAACACCCCGCTGCCCGAATAAATTGCGCTGGGCAGTATGTCCCCAAATCAGGTTGATATTAAGGGTTGCTCCAGGCTCTACCCGTTTACTGGGCCAGATTCGTACTCCCGGACTAACCTGGGCTTCTTCCCCGATTGTTGAAAGGGGACCAACAACCGCCCCTTCCAGCACATGGGCCCGGCGATCGACGCGGGTGCCCCGTGCAATTACACAGGCTCGCAGGTGCACTTCTTCCCCAATAATGGCTCCGTTCCAGATGATCGGGCGTTTCAGGTCAGCGTCGGCTCCAATGGTGACATTATCTCCAATCACGGTTCCAGCATCGATCTGAACTCGTGCCCCAATTCGGCAATTGCTGCCAATAAGGACAGGAGGTTCAATTTTTGCCGACTGATCAATGTAAGTGTTCTGCCCTACCCAAAGACCGGGCGATCGCTCCTCACAGCTAAATTCCAGCTTAACCTTACGCTGCAATCCGTCATACTGGGCATCGCGGTAAGCATCCAGATGCCCCACATCGCACCAATAGCCTTCGGCAACGTAGCCATACATGGGTTCCCCTCTTGCCAGCAGCAGGGGAAAGAGATCCTTAGAAAAATCCGTCTCCTGGTTAGCGGGCAGATACTCCAACACTTCTGGCTCCAGGACGTAGATGCCGGTATTAACTGTATCTGAAAAAATTTCGCTGGTAGAAGGTTTTTCTAAAAAGCGGCAGATGCGATAGTTTTCATCGGTAATGACTACCCCAAATTCAATCGGGTTGGGCACTCGCGTGAGCACCAGGGTTGCCTTCGATTTCTTCTGCCGATGGAACCGAATGGCGGCACTGAGGTCAAAATCTGTAATGCTATCACCACTGATTACCAGAAAGGTACCATCCAACAGCTCTACGATATTTTTGACGCAACCAGCGGTTCCCAGAGGTTGGTCTTCTTCAACGGCATAGGTCATCTGTACGCCAAAATCGCTGCCATCCTGAAAGTAGTCGCGCATTACGTCAGGCAGGTAATGCAGTGTAGCAATGATTTCAGTGACGTGATGACGCCTTAACAGATTGAGGATATGTTCTGCAATGGGATGGTTGAGGACTGGAACCATGGGTTTTGGTAGGTCACACGTGAGTGGTCTAAGCCGTGTACCGGAACCGCCTGCCATTAGAACTGCCCGCATAAATCCTCCGTGCTGTTTGCACTCTCCAATCGATTTCCATCTATCGAAACCAGTCCCAGATCTATCGCCAATCCCAGATCTCTAGTTTCCTACAGTAATAGCGTTCGGGTATCTACCCCAAGGTCGCGATCGCCCATAATCCTTACACAATCAAGCAAGTCCCATCATCCTCTCTAAATCCTTATGGGTCAGGGTTTCAACCAAACTAATTGGCTTGACCAGCTAAATTTCGTAACACTTTTTAATGACTAGCCTGTCGCAACAATTGCCCTCACTTGCTGGGTTTCCTGGCTTGCCAGTGAAAGAGTAGCGTAGGCGACTCTTTCATCTCAAACAAAATCCCTGAAATAAATAGCTGAGTGCAATTAAGTTAAAGATGGCTTTGGGTGGAGGGGGTGAAACCCCCTGCCTGGGGGCAACGCCCCACTCC
>JAIMBL010000025.1 GCA_023511615.1 Leptolyngbyaceae cyanobacterium HOT.MB2.61 | reverse complement strand
CTCTGAAACAGAACTAGCATCAGTTTGTGTTACCCATCATGGGTTTCATGGAGAATGGAATTACACAATTTCGCCACAAAAGGAGTTGTAAAAGTTATTCCTTTACAGATCCTAAGGTGGACGAAACCCTGACCCTATTGGAACCCTTGAAAAAATCCCAGGCTCACAAATTCTGTGACTATTTACGCACCCATCGAAACCGCATTCCCCACTATGCCGATTATCAAGCCGATTATCAAGCCGAAGGAATTCCGATTGGTTCTGGCAGTGTGGAGTCATGGGTCAAACAGATTGACCGTCGTACTCAGATTTCCGGTGCTCAATGGCGAGAAGATCATGTCCCACAAGGTTTGGCGCATCGCTGTGCTTACCTCAATAGGCAACTTGACCCGATTTCTGTCTCAAAAAAGTGACACGCTCCCCAGATATACATCCTGAAACACATTAGAACTCATCTATGCTTGGCTTGAACTTCAAGATTGTTAGCTTTTTAGCAGTCTGAGCTAAGGACGACAAGTTTGGGCTTTTATCAATTTTTTTTACTTTAGGATGCCGGTGAATGTACATGACTAAGCCTGTGATCAGTAAAATCAGCGGAGTTACGCCAACCAACACATACAGAATTCGAGTGGGTAACCCTGCAAAAGTGCCATAGTGAATTTCCTCAAAACTATCCAGGACTTGTTGATAGAGGGGTAAATTTAGTCCATTTTTGAGTTCAAGAATCTCTCCACTATATGGATCGATCGCCACTCGGCTATGCCCCATTTGTCCATGTTCTTGCGGAAATTTTTTATGCACTTTAAAGACTTCATTTGGCGTTTCCGGAAGTTTTATTTTGGTTGTCACGGCATTCGGTAAAGCCGCATCGGCTATTTGTAAGATCGCTGTCAGGCTGAGAATAGAACAATCTTTAGTAGGCTTTGACTCTAGTGTAGTGGGTCGCAATCGAGTTGAGGATCGAGTGATGAGACGGGCAAGGGGTTTATCCAATTTGAAGTTCCAGAGAAACCCAGTAAAGGCTGTGAATGTTAGAAAGATAACAGCCAAAATACCGACCACTTTATGAATGTCATAATTGAGGCGCAGGGACTTCGCTTGCCACTGAATGGTGAAACCCTGTGGGAGTTTACGCCAACCATCCCACAAGATGACTCCCGTCAAATTGATCACAAGAAATAGGAAGGCGATAATCCCAACGATGATTTTGCCAATTTCAAGGTTGCCAATCTTGCCAATCAGGAGATGATCGTGAAGCTGATAAATCCATTTGAAGAGATTATGATCTGGGCGATCGCCTAAAATATTCCCTGTATAAGGATTGACAAATATCTCAATAGATTCATTATTGCTTAGCCTGATCTTAACTTTATCAGGAAGATCTGAAGCAGTTGCTAAATCAATTGAAGCAATTACTATTGCTTCTTTATTTGCATCAATAGTTTTAGTTTTGACTTTATTCAGTACTACTTCTGGTGAAAGTCGATATGCTTCAGGCACAATTCGACCGTACTGCAATGTAACAGCAGCATGATCCAGTTCAGATTGAAAGACTAATGCACTTCCAGTTAAACCAACGATCGCCAAAATAATTCCTATAGCTAGACCCAGGTAGCGATGCAGGGGAAAGTTAAACTGGCGAATTTCTTTGTAGCGCATTGATTAATCGCCTCAATTATTAGTGAGGGTTGTCTGAGAAGGTATAGCTGAACCGACTTTTGAGAGCAACACCACAGCCGGATCAAAGTCAGTGGGTAGATTTTTAGGAAACTGTAACTGATAAAGGTGAGCGTAAAACTGTCCGCGTGCCAGGAGATCGGTGTGAGTTCCCCTTTCAAGGATGGTGCCATTGTTAATCACGACAATCAAATCAGCGGTTTGAATCGTGGACAGGCGATGGGCAATAACGAGGCAGGTGCGATCGCGCATCAGATCCGCGAGTGCTTGTTGAATCAAATGTTCTGATTCTGTGTCTAGCGAGGAGGTCGCTTCATCCAGCAACAGTAGTTTGGGATCTTTGATCAGGGCACGAGCGATCGCCAGTCGTTGGCGCTGTCCGCCAGATAGTTTAACGCCGCGTTCACCAATGACCGTGTCGTATCCCTGGGGCAACTCCAGAATGAAATTATGGGCATAGGCAGCTTGGGCAGCGGCAATTAGGGCAGACTCATCGGCATCGGGTTTGCCGTAGGTAATGTTGTCGCGCACTGTACCGTACAGTAGCAAGGTTTCTTGGGAGACAACCCCAATCTGGCTGCGGAGCGATTGAAACGTGACATCGCGTAAATCCTGACCATCCAGTCGAATACAGCCTGCTTGGGGATCATAAAAGCGAACGGCTAAATTGGCGATCGTGCTTTTGCCAGCCCCTGATGGACCCACTAAGGCAACCGTCATTCCCGGTTGAATATCCAGCGAAAATTGCTGTAACACGGGGCGATCGGCTTGATAGGCAAAATCAACTGCGTCGAATTGTAGATGTCCCTGGATGGGAGGCAGAGCGATCGCATCTGGCTTTTCTTGCACATCGGGTTGCTCGTCCAACGTTTCAAAGATGCGCTCACAGGCGGCTCCGGCTTTTTGAATGGTATGGATGATGCGGCTAAATTTTTTGGCGGGTTGATTGACTTGATTTAAGTAGGCGAGGAATGCCGCTAGTTCACCCACCGTTAAAGCATCCTGCATCACTTCCCAGGAACCATACACCAGCACAATCACGTGCCCCAGATGATTCATAAAATCAATCACGGGCGAAAACGCTGACCAGAGTTGAATGACCCGAATATTCACTGTCATATTTTGCTGATTGCGTTCCGCAAACCGCCCGCTCTCAAATGCTTCATTCGCACAGGCTTTGATAATTTTGATATTAGCGATCGTATCTTGCAGGTGATTGTTTAACTCGGCTCCCTGTTCCCGCACCTCCCGATAGGCAGGGCGCATTCGAGTTCCAAATAAATGAGTCAACAGCACCATCACGGGCAGCGTCGCGAGAATCAGTAGTGTCAATTTCCAATCAGCGTAGAACAGGTAGGTAACGATGACGAAGAACGTCACAATTTCTGCACCCAGTTCGGCTAGCTCCGAGGTAATGAGTCCCTGTAATGAATCCACATCTTGCGTCAGGCGACCTATTAAAGCACCGGTGCGCTGATTTTCAAAGTAGCTCAATGACAGCGCTTGCAAATGCTCATACAAATCGCGTCGCAGGGTAAATACTGTGCGCTGTCCCACAACTGCCATCAAGTAATTTCGCACAAAGTTGAGTAATCCCAACAACACTGCAATCCCAATAATGCAAATTCCCACCCAGGGCAGCCAATCAAATCGCCGCGCCGGAATGATTACATCAATGACGAAACGTGTGATTTGGGGAATCAGAATTTGTAGAAATGACAGGGCAAAAATACTGGCGATGCCGCCTGCCATTGCCCATTTATACTGCCAGACGTAGGCTAACAAGCGTCCGTAGAGTTGTAAGATCGGCGTTTCTGTTTCGAGTTGGGTAGGATCGCTTTTGGCAATCTTGCGGATCATCTCAGCGTGCATAAAGCGTCATGCCATTTTAGATTTTGGATTTTGGAATCTTTATTTCAAGGCGAGATCGGGCGTTGGCGAAGTTGCTTTCGGAGGATTAAAACTGCGGAAATAAAGCCTGCCGACTAGACCAAGAAATAGGAAATACCCGATCGCTTGTACCAGATAAAGCCTCTCCCGATACCCAAACAAGGTTTTGAGAATAATGCCAGGAAATTCTTGATCGGGTAGGACGGCATGGGCATCCCACACTAGGGAACCGAGCAGACAGGTGGGAGCGGCTGACCAGCACAATGGGGCAGCCTGGGGATGCAATTGAATAAAGGCGATCGCCGCTGCATCTAGATGTCGTAGAGCCGAAACCACTAACCCAGACACAATCAATAACAGCAGCGTGCCCATTATCTGGAAGAACTGTTTGAGGTTAATTTTGATGCCCCACTTGAATAACAAGACACCGATGATCGCGGCTGCCATAATGCCTGCGATCGCTCCCACTATAGGAGTCCAGTTCGTCTGAAACTGCACCGCTAGAAACAACACCGTTTCAAATCCTTCGCGCAACACGGCAGTCGCGATCAAGCTAAAAATGCCCCAGGCAGCAACCCCATTACCCGTAACCGCTACTTGCACCGAGCCTTCAATCTCTGCCTTGAGCGATCGCGCTTGCCGCGTCATCCAGATCAGTATCCAACTCAACATGGCAATCGCCAATACTCCCAGGCCTGTTTCCAAAAGCTGTCGCATCACGACCATATCAGGAGATTTGACATTTTCTACCTGATGCAATCCTTGCAGGAGCAACCCTCCCACCCCGATACTGGCAACCAACCCAGTGGCGATGCCGAAATAGACAGCGGGAATTAACTGAGGGCGCCGTGCCTGACGCAAACACGCCAGCACAATGCCAACAACAAGTGCTGCCTCAACCCCTTCACGCAGGGTAATTAAAAAAGTTGGAATTGCTGGACTCCAATCCATCAGTTCAGTCCCTAGATTACAAGTAATGTTTTTAGATATCTACTGAATCAGTTTTTTGTCTATGTTTAGCAACTTTAGCCTTGCCTTGCTTGTGTTTCAATTTCATCTCTTCCTGTTTTTTCTTTTGGTTTTTTCTATGACTTTTGTGAGTTTTTAGCGCATTTTTATCTTCTGGTAACTCACTGACTTTAGACGCGGAACTAGTTTCAGATTTGGATGTACCTGGGTTACTGGTAGATGTAGAACTGCCAGGGAATAGTTCCGTTGAGGTCGGTTGAGCAGGCAGCGCTGTAGATGTCATCAAGAGCGCGATCGCCTGGGCTGCTTGTTCTAAGAAGAATCTTCGGTTCATTGGATCTCCTGTATTTATGAGTTGGTGTGATTAACAGGTGTGCTTAGATTTCCGACTTTTTCAAAAAGTCAGAGCTCTGGGTTTCTGGGCGCAACACTCGCAGCAGCGCCGGGTAAGCTTCGCGTCCTTTGTTGTAAACTTTGACAATTTCGCCCAATGGTTTGGAGAGGAGATTGAGATTGACAGCAAACAATGCTAAATCTCCGGCTTCAATTTGTTTTGGCAGCAAACCCAGATGAAAGACAGAACTAACTAAAACCAGCATCAAAAGCCCAAACCAGGTGACTAAACCCATGAGAATTTCAGTGCTAGATTTAAAGATTTCCAAGCGCAGGGTTTGGCGGAAAAATATCTCCTGACTACTAAACAGATTGGCTCGCTGATGGGTACCTGTGGAGGAGGCGATCGCCTGCTGGGCTCTTAGTCGGTTGAGGCTGGCGCGTTGAATAAGTGGTCCAAACATAAATCCCACAAAAATGGGGGGGACAACCGCAATTAATAGAGCGGGCAACCATTGGGGTGCCAGAGAAAACTGCCAGACAACGACGGCGATCGTCTGAAAAATAATCCTTCCGGCATCTTTATGGATAATATCCAACCCAGCTTTCGACTTTTCACAGTCAAAAATAACGCGGGAAATATCTTCAACCCCTCGATCTTCAGGCCGTCGTTGCAAATACAGGCGTTGTAGGCAAATCACCAACTTTAGCTCATAGATTTTGTCGATTAGCTTGTCGCCAAATTTGAGGATGCCTAACCCCAGCAGCAACCCGCCAAAAACCATGCCATAGTGCAGCAGGGAAGTGTCTAAATCGCCCTTTCCCTTTTTCAGGTCATCGATGACTGTTTTGCTTAACCAGGCAAGACTGGGTTCCAAACTTACCACCACAACTGTTGAAAGAACAGAAGCCGCAAACCAGCCAGGATAGGTCAACAGCACCTGAAACATGTCCCACAGGATTGATTTTCGGAAGTTCTGCATAGGGTTAGGGTGATTCGAGTGGCTTGCCATTAAAAACCTCTTTGAGCTTCCACCAAATGCAGGGCAGCATTTGCCAGGTGTTTGGAGGCCCGGTAGTTTGCCAGCGTTGCCAAATTGTAAGCGGCTGGAGTTTGTACTACATTTGTTGGCGCGGTCGCTCCTGCCAGTTGTCTGGCACGTTGCAACAGATTCGTTGCAGTTGGGTTATTCACCTGGTAATAGTTCATGGCAGTTTCTGTGCGAGCAATCCGTTCTTGTGCCTGGTAAGGCGCTTCATACCAGCGTTTGCCCGGTGCTTTTGGCCCACGTGGACCCGCAACATAGCCTAATTTGCCTTCACAAAGTGTTTTGGCAGCTTCATAGAGTGCATTAGCAGCTTTTGCTTGCTTTTCGGCAGTAAAAAAGCGACCAGCGGCATAGCTGCTTTCTGCCTGACCGAGGGTTTGTTGTGCCAGGCTGGCGAACTCAGCAGCAGGCTGAGAACTGGCCTGACTGAGGAGATATTGGAAGGAAAAAGCTTTCTCCCGCGCTCGTTGGATGTCTCGCGTCGCTTTGTGGCTATAGTGAGCATCTAACGACGGTGCTACGCCAGGGGAAAGTGGGCGGGGCGGAGTTTGCGCCAAGTGCAGGGGAGGAGCCAGTGGAGTGGCTTTAGAAGATTGGTGAAACATCAGCATTGGAGCGGCTACCGAGGCAATAGCAAGCAACAATGCCGATACTTTTATGTGTTTGATTGGTTGAATAGACATGATTCAATTCCTGATTTAATAGAGTAACGAACAACAGCATCATCGCCTTGGACGAGGACCTCTCCAATTCGGTCCACCAGCCCAAGGGGGTGAACCAGCAGCCGGACGGATATTAATCACGGAGCCATTTGAGCGGGTGATGGAAAAGGCATCTAGCTTGCCTGATCGCCCCACCTTGCCTGTGACCGTTAGTTGCTCACCCACCGTCAGATCAATGGGTTGCCACCAGTGCGGTCCCGCATCTACAATGAGCTGCCCGCTGCCATCGTCCAGCACAAAACTATTCCCGACCACACTGGTCACTCTGCCAGAAACTGAAATACCCGGTGCAATTTGTTGCAAATCCCGGATTTTTATTTGGGCGTGAGCCAGGTCAGATGGCTGTATCAGGGGGACAACCGTTGCCAGTGACAACCCCAGCAGAATGGATTGTTTCATCATTGCAATTGCTCCTTTCTTGCTGCGAGATCAGTATCTGAATTAAAAGTGACACGAATATGTCAAGAGGAGCGCAGGAGACGAAAGCGATGGTTGATGAGGGGTAGCTCGATGGTGAAACAGGAGCCGCTACCTTCCGTACTGGCAACGTGAATTTTGCCGCCGTGAGCCTGGATAATTTGCTGGGCGATCGCCAAGCCCAAGCCAAACCCACCGGATTTTTTAGGGCGCTGGTGATCGGGGGTGCGCACTTGATCAACCCGGTAAAATCGCTCAAAAATGAATTGCAAAAAAGCTTCTGGAATGCCAATCCCGGTATCTTTTACTTGAATGAGTGCTTGCTGATTCGTTGCGGTTAGTCGCAGTTCGATGGTGCCTCCAGGCGGTGTATATTTCAGCGCGTTGTTGAGGAGATTGGCGATCGCCCGCTGTAGCAAATCTGCATCTGCCATTACAGTCAGGGGATGGTCGGGCAGGGTACAGCCAAAGCGTAAGTGATGCTGGGTGGCTTCAGTTTCAAATGTTCCAGCCATATCTTTGAGCAATGGCACCAGGTCAACCACTTTCAAGGTGCTGGCTGGCAGCGATCCTTCATAACGTGCCAGCAGCAACAGGTTGTTGACCAGCACCGTCATGGATTTGGTAATCTCTACCAGTTTTTGCAGTCGTCGTTCCTGGGTTTCTAAATTGGCAGCCGGTTTGACAATACCAATCTGAATGTTGCTCAGGAGGGCAGCCAGGGGTGACCTTAATTCATGGGAGGCATCGGCAGTAAAGCGTTGTAACCGTTCGTAAGCAGCTTGAATCGGTTGCATCGCAAAGCCACCTAATAACCAGCCTGCAACACCAATGACAGCCAGCGACAGAGGCACTCCTACCGACAGAAATAACCGTATTTGTCGGAGATTGGTTCGCACCGGAGTCAGGGGAACCGCTACTTGCAGGTAGCCGATCGCGTCCTGATTCTGAAATACCGGCAGAGTAATCTGGCGGAGCAATTGGGGTGTGGATAGGGTGACAAAGCCAGGGGCGATCGCCAGTTGTTCGGGCGGTAAGGCCCCCACAAACCGAACTAGTTGTCCCTGACGGTCATACCAGCGGACATATTGCACCTCATTGTCATAGGGAATCGAATTGCTGCCCAACACCGGCACATCACTCAGTTCCACCCGCCACCGGCCCTCATGCAAACGATATTTGACCGCTGCTGCCATTGTGCGGCTCTTGTTCAATAATTCCTGATCGAATGCTCGCATCTGTTCTTGTGTTTCCAGAAAAAACAAGGTGGCAGCAAACACCACCAGGATGCTTCCCATCGATCCCGTAAACCAGCGTGCCAGGTTGCGACGACTATGGCTAAATAGGGGGTTGAACATTGGGGTTAGACTCCAAGCTTGCTGGAGTATCAGAACCAGTAGGCGGACGTAGCCGATAGCCAATGCCATAGACCGTTTCAATCCAGCTATCTGCATTCAACCCTCGCAGGCGTTGACGCAGCCGCCGCACCAAGGTCGTAATCGCATTGCTTTCGGGTTCTTCTCCCCAGGTCCAAATAGTTTCCTCAATCTGGATGCGAGTAAGGACTTGTTGAGGATGGCGCATGAAATATTCCATCAGTTGAAATTCCCGCCCAGATAGTTCGACTGTTTTGTTTGCCCGCTCTACAGTCAGGTGATTCAAGTTCAGGGTCAGATCAGCCAAGCTGAGAATATCTCCACGCCAGAGGGGAGAGCGCCGCCCCAGTGCCCGCACCCGTGCCAGAAACTCTAGCATGTCTACGGGTTTGACCAGGTAATCATCGGCTCCCGCATCCAAACCAGTGATTTTATCCAACGTGGTATCTTTTGAAGTCAACATCAACACGGGTGAACCTTTACCAGATTGGCGGTAGTACTGGCAGAGACGAAGACCATCGACTTCCGGCAGCATCCAGTCCAGAATCAGCAGATCGTAATCTTTTTGGGTAATTAACCATTGGGCGATCGCGCCATTACCGACGGCATCAACCCCATGCCCATTGGCATCGAGTGCTTCTTGTAACGGCTCTAGCAAATCGCGATCATCTTCTACCAACAAAATTCTCATCGGTTCTCAATCCAAAATCGGCAACCCAAAACCCAAAATGGTATAACAATGACGGGGCAATAGGACTAAGATAATGCGGTTTTCTCCCTGGTTCAAAGGGTTGGCAAGTTTAGGTCTAGAATTTTGGCTACCGTTGCCAATTCTGGGATTGATGTTTTGGGTTGGTAGCCATTCAGTCGCCGAGTGGGCAATGGGGCGACCTCAAACAACGGATATTGGATTGCAAGCGAGTCAGCAGATGCAGACTCAGATTCCGGTATCGATTGTGGCAATCGAGGCAGAAATTCATCGCAAAAGAGGATTTTCTAAGGTGGTGGTAAAAACCACGAACCCAGCCCTCAAAAAGCTGGAGTATGAGTTTCCACTGCTGGAGTTTGGTCAGGTGGAAGCGGCGATCGCCCATGAATTGGGGGTGTCCCGCACTCAGGTGCAATCCCGCATTCAATATGAAGTCAAGCGATGATCTATATAAGCATGGCCCTGCCTCTAGAAATTCCAGCTTACACCGATTAAATAGCGCGTCCCCACGCTTTCCTCTTTGAGGCTGGTGGAACCATCTCTAAAGACTTCTCGCTCGACTTTTTTATCCCCTCCTAGGAGATCGGTTGCTTCAAAAAAGAGCGAGACATTTGCCCCAATCCGCTGGCGCACTGCCAGGTTAAGGGTAGAAGCAGGTTCAATGGTTTTGGTGCTACCATCAGCTCGGAATTCGTCTCGGCTGGATATGTAGCCATAGGCAATAGTAAAGGTCGTTCCCCAGGGTTCATAGGTATAATCCAAACCCAAATTTGCTACAAACCTGGGTTGATCTTTGAACCGCCGCTCTCGTCCTGAAGCATCGGTCAGTTCAGAATCTAAAAAGGTCTGGTTTGCCCACAAAGTCAAGCCTTTCAAACCCTCGACACCGGTAAAGCCCAGATTCAGCCGTTGTTCCAGTTCAAAGCCACTGGTCCAACCGTTGCCGACATTTTGTACCTGAAAAATGCGTTTGCGATTGCGAACCAGACCCGTATCTACTTCTTCAATCACTCCTTTGATATCGCGGTAAAAGAAATTTACACCGACTAAGAAGTGTTGGTCGGCATACTCAGCGCCAACATCCAGATTGAGCGATCGCGCTGGGTCAAGATCAGGGCTACCAATGGTGATGCGATCGCCTTTTTCCTGTTCAAAGGGAGACAATTCATCAAACTTAGGACGATTCAACCCCCGCGAAATGGCCGCACGGAAGCTAATCGTATCCGTTGCCCGATACAGTAAATGCAGTGATGGATTGACATCCGTCACCGTTTTTTCAGCTTCGCGGCTGGTGCCATCGCGACTGGTCAGGCTGACGGTTTCAATCCGCACGCCGGGTAAAATGCTAAAGCGATCGCTGAGCCAAATTTGGTCTTGAATGAATCCAGCAAAGTAGTTTTCCTTCAGTTCGTAGTTATCTTTAGCTTCAGTGGTTCGCGTTCTGCGACCTCTATCGTCAATTTGAAATCTTTCCTTATCGCGGTTGCGATCGCGCAGTCGCATTGCCCCACCCAGCTTAATTTCATGGCGCAGTCCTGCTTGCACGGGAATAGTTAGCGCAGTTGCCAGGTTAAACACTCCATCTCGCTTCTGTTCCACTTCAGGCGAACTTCTTTTAAACTGAAAGATGCCTCGCCGGTCTTGCTCAAAAGCCAATCTGGTTTTGTCTTTGTCTTCTGTGGCAACGTAATAGCCCAGATCAGTATCGAGTCGAATGCCACCGTTAAAGCGGTGCTGATGGGTTAATCCCGCACCATAGGTATAGCGGCGTTCGATTTCTCGCTCCTCTTCGCGGGTTGCTGGCCTCCGAGGTTCCTGAAACAGTTTGAATTTGTTCTTGTCAATATTGAAAATCAGCAATAGGGGTTTCAGGTGAATTTCACCCCGGTCATAAAATGCGGCAATATCCAGCAGGGTGTCGTAGTACTCCAGTCGCGTGGTTTCGCCTTCCAGTTCTGATTTACCGGTAGAAAACAGCTTGAATTTGTCAATTTCAATTGGGTTTTTGAGATAGCTGAAGGCTCCCAGATAACCAAAATTGGGAGACGGGCGATCGCCAATCCCAATTTGATAGTTTTGAATATTGCTACCAAGCCGATCATAGCCACCAAGTGCTGCCCGCCCTTGCAATACAAAGTCTTGGGGAATCGTCGTTTTTTTGACGCTCACCCGTCCAGCAATCCCATCACTTTCATATTCCGCCGTTGGATTGCGGATAATTTTGACTTCATCTACTAAAAACGAGGGTAAGCGATTTACTTGAAACTCGCGTTTTTCACCACCATCGGGCAGCGTGACTCCATCAATCTGAATCCGGGTAAATTCCTTGTCCAACCCGCGCAGACGCACTTCTCGATTTTCGCCTGGAGGACCACCCCCCACCACCCCTGGTAATCGTTGCAGAATGTCTCCCAGTTGCAGGTTGTTCCGGCGGGAGAACTCTTCACGGGCAATTCCCGTTTGAGGCAGCAGATTTTGTCGATCGCCTGCTCCTGTAACGGTGATCTCTTCTTCCGGTGCGTCATCGTCGGGAGTCAAGCTCAGTTGCAACCCATTCCCGCTCGATACAACCTGCGCCAGTGGAGCCGCTTTTGTACCTGCGATCGTAATCTGTACTCGGTTAGTCTCTAACTGAGTCACTACAATACTCGCAATTCCGTCTAGCGGCTTTTCAGTCCGAAACTCCTTACCCAATGAGAGCGACAATACCGCGTTGGGAATCTCGATAATTAGAGAATTATCCACCTCACGAGTGGAGGACTGTAACGTTGTCCCTTCCGGTGTTTCCAGAATCACTTGTAGCCCTGCATCAGTGCGATCGAGCCGAATATTGGTAATCGAAACAATCTCTGTTTGAGGTTGTTTAGGGTCAGATGCTTCTATCTGTGCCATCCACTCTTTTACCGTCTTGGATGATGTTCGAGTAGGATCAGATGTGAAAGATGAGAGTTGAATCATTTCCGCGTAACCAGCACTGGATAAAGTTCCAACTAAACAACTAGTTAAACTCAATGTCGAAAGTAATGTCCTTATACTCACTGTCCTATCTCCTGATCGGAAATAAATCTGGGTTAACAGTGTTCTCGTGCTCTTAAAAATCAGCCAAAATCACTAAGTCTGACAACAATTATCAAACTTGAGAAATTGTGTAATGGATTCAGATTATTTGCTTCAATCCATCAACTCTCTACCGCCAAACTTCTGCTAATGATCACCTAGAAAGTGTCGCAGGCAAATATAACTAAAAAATAACAGTCCATTTGAAAGTAATCGGCATTAGCAGTTGGTTATAGTAATTGGCGGGGTAGTACCAATTCAAAACAGGAGCCTTTGCCGATCTCGCTATAGACAGTAATAGTTCCACCATGAGCTTGAGCAATTTGCTGCACGATCGCCAGCCCTAACCCAAAGCCTTCTGAGTGCGATCGAGTGGTGTTCACCCGATAAAACCGATCAAAAATGTAGGGCAACTCTTCTGCCGGAATGCCCGATCCATTATCCTCAACGTGAATCAACGCCGATCGCCCTTGAGTCATCAACCGCACCTTCACCCAGCTACCTGGTGGCGAATATTTGATCGCATTATTAGTCAGGTTCGCGATCGCCTGACACAGCAAATCGGTTTCTGCAGCAACCATCACCGCTTGGTCTGGCAGATCGCAGTTCACCTTAATGGCTTTGTTTTGCGCCAGTGCCGCCGCATCCCAGGTTAATTCTTGGAGGAGTCTAGTCAGATCAATTCGTTCTAGATTCTCTGGATTGAGGGGGCCTTCATGACGAGCCAGAAACAACAAATCACCCACTAAACGACTCATCCCCTTCGTAATTGTGACAATCTTTTCGACTCGCTGCCGGGAAATTGACTCCTCCTCATAGTTCGGCATCAGCATAAGCTGCGCCTGTCCTAATATCTTGGCGATCGGGGTGCGGAGTTCATGAGACGCATTAGTAGTAAAGTGCTGTAACCGCTTATATGACTGTTGCAGCGGCTGCATAGCCACCCCGCCTAACCACCAACCCGTCAGCGCAATTAGCCCCAAAGCGGCAGGAACTCCCAACGTTAGCAGCAGTCGCAACTGAGTCAGGGTTTGCTGCAAAGGCGTCAGGGGCACTGCAATTTGCAGATAGCCAATTAAAACGCCCTCTTGCCAAACTGGAAGCGTCACTTGTCGTAGAAGCAGCGGTTGGTGGTTCTTTTGGGAAACGGGAAGGGAAATAGTTTTAAATCCCAGGGTTGTTATCTGCCGATTCGAGGGCTGCTGTTTCACAAACCGAGCCAGTCTGCCCTTATCGTCATACCAGCGAGCATAGACAATCTTGCTGTTGAGAGGGAGCGTATTACTGCCCAGCATCGGCACATGATCGAGCCGGGCTTGGAGCCGCCCTTGTCGTAAGCGATACTGAATCCCCCCTGCCATGACTCGTACTTTGCTCTCCAGGTCAGTATCAAAGGCTTGCAGGCGACCGCGCACTTCCAGCACATACACACTGGCGGCAAACACTACCAAAATACTGCCCATTGATAGGGTAAACCATTGAGCTAGATGACGACGGCTTTGCTGAAACAGGTTAGGCATGAGACGACGGCTGAGAGAGGTCACTGAAGCGATAGCCTGCTCCGTACACTGTTTCAATCCAGCGATCGCACCCCACCAACTGCAACCGCTGACGTAACCGCCGAATTTGCACTGTAATCGCATTGTGTCCCGGTTCTGATTCCCAATTCCACAACGCTTGCTCAATCTGATCACGGGTCAAAATTTGACGGGGATGGCGCAAAAACAATTCCAGCAATTGCGCCTCGCGGTGAGACAGAGCAACCGTTCGTCCGCGATATTCTACCCTTAATGTCGCTAAATCCAGGCTCAAATCTCCCAACCGGAAAAGCGACCCTTGCCACTGATGCGATCGTCTCGCCAACGCCCGTACCCGCGCCAGCAATTCTGGCATATTAACTGGTTTGACCAGATAATCGTCCGCTCCGGCATCTAGCCCAGTAATCTTATCTTCAGTGCTATCTCTAGCTGTTAGCATTAAGACTGGGGCCGTTTTGCCACTCGTGCGGTAGTGTTGGCAGAGGTTTACTCCGCTCCCGGTTGGTAGCATCCAGTCCAAAATCAACAAATCATACTCCTGGTGTTCCAATAGCCAGGTCGCCACTTCAGAGGTCTCCACTCCATCCACCACGTGCCCAGCTTGGGATAGCGCCGTATTCAGCGGCTCCAGCAACTCTGGATCGTCTTCTACTACTAAGATTTTCATAAACTTAAATTCAGAACTTTAAACTCAGGATGAAACGAGTCTCGACAGAGGTTAGCTAAATTCGGGTGAAAATTGCTATATACTAATGCAAAAAGTTCTCAATAATCAAGAAGTTTAACCACACTAATCGCGACTTTGGCTATGGCTGTTCCTCACTTGTCTCTGTTGAAAAGGCTAGATTGCAAACGCCTGGGTTTAGAATTTTGGCTACCGCTGCCCTTCGTTGCCCTCCTATTTTGGTTTGGCGGGGAGGTGGTTAATCAGCATCTCTTAAGCTACGCCTATAATCCCAACCGCCACCTGGAAACGGATAAACCTGCCAAAATTCAATTTAGTGCATCGGTTTTGGCGATCGAGGTTGAGATGAAACAAAAGGCGAAGTTTACAAAGATTATGGTTAGAACAACCAACTCCCCCTTGAAAACGTTGGAGTTTGAATTTCCTCTAACGGACGTTGCACAGGTGGAAGCGGCGATCGCCAGAGAACTTAACCTGAGTGTCGAAACAGTAAGGGATCTGTCACGGTTTCAGTTCACAGATTAAAGCTCTGGTTAAAGAATTGACTATCGGGAAGCAAATTAGCGTTGTCGCAGGGGGTGGAAGAACTAGCTCAACAATCTGCGCTTAATCCTCCAACCCTTAATCTGCTTCAACTGGCTCGAGCGTTGGTTAGAGGTCTTTTCGATGGTTTCACTGCAAATCGGGTTTCAGTAGCTGACGCATAATATGAATGAATTTATCTGTCCGTTAATGCATCGGTTGAATTTCCAGACCATCTTTTCATCTGCTTAGAGTGACCGAAGAGGGTTAAGAAAGGTATGGGGGCTTTGTCTCCAGCTAGGGGTTCCACCCCGCACTCTGTCCTAAGCCTGGTGGCCATAGCTATAGATGAAAGAGTAGCGTAAGCTACTTTTTCACCTGCAAGCCGGGAGAACCAAGGCTACTGCTCTATCCACTGCTTTAGGACGGGCACGACCTTTGCCAGTGGCAACTCTTGAGTTTCCTTACTGGTACGCTTCATAACTTCTACTTTGCCCTCCTTAAGGGCTTTCCCGGTCACAACCCGGTAGGGAATACCGATTAAGTCGGCGTCTTTGAACTTGACCCCTGCCCGTTCATCGCGATCGTCCAGTAGGGTCTCAATACCTGCCTGATTGAGTTCCGTGTAGAGGGTTTCGGCAGCTTTTACCTGCTCTGCATCGTTGATATTGGGGATGACCACGATCGCGTGATAAGGCGCGATCGCCACCGGCCAGATGATTCCATCCTTATCAAAGGACTGCTCAACCGCTGCCTGGGCCAGGCGGGATACCCCCACCCCATAGCAACCCATCACTAGGGGCATTTCTTCACCCTGTTCATTGGTGAAGGTTGCTCCCATTGCCTTCGAGTACTTGGTGCCTAACTGAAAGATATGACCGATTTCAATGCCACGAGCCGATTCCAGGGTTTGGGTGGGGTCATGCAGGGCGCGATCGCCCGCCTTTGCCTTGCGCACATCCACCACCATTTCTGGCAAATCAAACTCCTTACCCCAGTTTGCCCCAACAACGTGATAGCCTGCTTCGTCTGCACCCGTTGCAAAATTTTTCAGCTCAACTGCCGTCTTGTCCACCATTCGCAGAAATTTAGGCGCAACCCGGCTGGTTGCTTTTGTCCCCACTGGCTGGGGTTGGGCTGGGCGGATGTAACTATCTGGCAAATTGGGTGCAATGTAGCCTAGCGGCAAGGGTTTCGTTGCCCACTTCTCCTGCTCAGTCGCATCGGGAACCGTCAGGGCCAATACAGTTTTGGCTCCGTAGCGTTCTGCCAGTCGGGTCAACTCATTTTGCAGTTTCACCTCGTTGACATCTTGATCTCCCCGAATACTGACCAGTACTAGCACAACCGTACCATTGTCATAAATTGCCTGATAAAGAACATTTTTGACCACACAGGTGGGTGAACACTTGAGAAAACTACACATTTTCTCAATGGTTTCCGTGCCCGGAGTTTCCCGTTTCTCGTAGGTTTTGAAGGGGGAAGGTGAACTATCTGGGGGAAGGGAAACGGCTTTTTCAACGTTCGCTGCATACTTGCCATCCTCGGTATAGAGGATTTCGTCTTCTCCAGCATCGGCCAGCACCATGAATTCCTGGGAACCCGAACCCCCAATCGCCCCCGAATCCGCATCGACAGCACGGAACTTTAACCCACAGCGTCGCAAAATATTGCTGTAGGCATGGTGCATATCCTGGTAGGTCTGTTTCAGACTCTCCTCATCTGTATGAAACGAGTAAGCATCCTTCATGATGAACTCTCGTCCCCGCATCAAACCAAAGCGTGGGCGAATCTCATCCCGAAACTTGGTCTGAATCTGGTAAAGGTTCAGCGGCAACTGGCGGTAGGAGCAAATCATGTCGCGGGCGATCGCTGTAATCACTTCCTCATGGGTCGGTCCCAGACCCATTTCCCGCTCCTGGCGATCCACCAGGGAGAACATAATCCCTTCTGCTTTGGTATAAGTATCCCATCGGCCCGATTCTCGCCACAGGTCGGCAGGCTGTAGCTGGGGCAAAAGGCACTCTATCGCCCCGGTTGCATTCATCTCCTCCCGCACAATCTTTGAAACCTTTTGCAACACTCGCCACATCAATGGCAGGTAAGCATAGACTCCACTGGCGATGCGGCGAATATATCCTGCCCGCAGCAGCAGTTTATGGCTGGGAATTTCTGCTTCCGCTGGATCCTCTCGCAGGGTGACAAACAGCATTTGAGACAATCGCATTGCCAGGTTCCTTGTTCAGTGTCTAATCATCATCTCAGTCTAAATCATGGAAGAGCGAGAAGAGGGGAGTGAGGTTGTTAGTTGTTGGTTGTTAGTTGTTAGAGAGGGGTGAGGGGTCAGGCAATAGGAGTAGATCCATCCTCCCACTCCCTTATTCCCTCATTCATAAAGCGGTGCTGGCTTCCGATTAATTCGCGCCTCGATCGGTTTGACTTTTTCAATGAAGGTGATCAGGGTTTTGTAGTCCGGAGGTAAGGTGTTGGGAATGTAGCCAACTTCCTGGGCGATTGCAGGGATGGCTTCATTCATCGCTTGCTGAATCAAACGCTGCTGGTTGCGTTCAACCTGCGGGCTAACCAGCACCGAGCCAGAGGGAATGCGGCGGCTGGTTTTGAGAACGCGAAATTCGGTAGAGCTGAATTCGGAACGGTACCGATCCAGTTCATCCTTTGCCAGAGCGCCAACAGCTACTTCCCCTTTGGCAACCCATTCCAGAACGGTTTTAGGGGTGGGTGCAATTCTAACTTCTGAAGGGGTTGTGCCATATAGCTCGTAGAGTGGTACGTAATAGCCAGTTGCCGAACCTGGTTGCCCTAAAGCGACGATTTTTCCCGTCACTTCGGGGATAGTCTGAATCGGATTGCTCTTTAACACCACCAGGACAGCCGTCAGGTTATCAACTCCCTGGAGAGGATACAGAGGCAAATATTTGGCCTGGGCAATGGCGATCGCCGCCAGCCCTGGCGGTGCAAACACCAGTGACCATGCCTGACGCTGAATTTGCTCAACCGCTTTGACCTCGTTATAGGCAGGCTCCACCTCAATTAACGTTTTCATTCTGGTTTCCAGATATTGAACGAAACGCTGGTATTGATCAAGAGAACGCCCCCCCTCCCCATAGGCAACAGCTCCAATTACCAGCTTTCCCAGTTTCTCGGAGTTGTTGGACTGAGAAGCCGCACAACTCGCCAGCAGAAATAGACCCTGAAACAGCAAGAAACGGCGGGAAATCATAATAGACGGTCCGATACAACAATGTTCTATTCGTATTGAGGATATAGAGCGTATTATCTACGAAGAGGCTTCTATAAACGGCAATGCTCAAAAACCTTAAACTCAGTCAAAAATTTAATATTCTACTACTCGCAGTTTTTCTAGGTGCAGTTATTTTAAGCGGTAGTGCATTCTCAGCCCTCCTGAACCACAATGCCGAGCGTGAAGTAACTGCAAAGGCAAATTTGTTACTGCAAACCATGCTCTCGGTCCGGCAATATACGTTGACCCAGGTCAACCCAGAGCTGGCACCCAGATTAGAAACCGAGGAACAGTTTTTGCCCCAAACGGCTCCCGGCTACTCAGCACGGGAAGTGATGGAGGATCTGCGTAAAAATGCAGATTATTCGGATTTCTTTTACAAAGAAGCAACACTAAACCCCACCAACCTGCGAGACAAAGCAGATCCGTTTGAATCGCAGCTAGTTGAAAAGTTTCGCCAGGAAGCAAAACTCAAGGAACTAACAGGTTACCGCACCTCTCCGGCAGGGGATCTGTTCTATATCGCCCGCCCTATCAAAATCGAAAAAGAAAGCTGCTTACGTTGCCACAGCACTCCAGAAGCTGCGCCCAAGAGCCAGTTAGTCAGTTATGGCAGAGAAAACGGCTTTGGTTGGAAGTTGAATGAGATTGTTGGGGCCCAAATTATCTCAGTTCCTGCCAGTGGCATCATCAACAATGCCGGTAGAGCCATCCTGCTGTTTATAGGAATTCTGGCGATCGCCTTCGCGCTGGCTATGCTGGTAATCAACTGGTTACTGCGGCAGACAGTAATTCGCCCGTTAAACAAAATGGCAAAAGCGGCCAATGAAGTCAGTATGGGCAATATGGATGCCAGCTTTGAGCAGACTTCGGACGATGAGATTGGCAACCTGTCTGAAGCATTCAACCGAATGAAGACCAGCCTGATAATGGCGATGAAAATGCTAGGACGGGGTGAGTAAATGGCGACGAAAGGATTCACTCATCTTAGGGTTTGGCAAATGGCTGATTAGTGCCTCAATCAGTTGATGGCGAGAAAGCCCCGGTTGCTGAGACAGGGTTTTCTGGATAATCAGGGGGGCGATTGGCCCGATCGCTTTGGTTAACTCCAGCTCACAGCGTTTGACAAAGGCAGGATCAGGCGTCCCCTCACCTGCCGCAGGTGGAGCTTCCTCCCGGATTCCAGGCTGGGGAGGGGGGAGAGGTTGAGGACTCTCACCGCTATCCTTCAACATGGCGCTAGCGTGGGATTGGAAAGAACTCCGCAAATGGTCAGGCAACTGAGCCACCAAGCGCTCTATCAAATCCTGGCGGCTATCTGCCTGGTTTAAGGCCTGCTGGAACAGAACCGAGGCGATTGGGCCAATTGCCTCTATCAGCAAACGCTCCAGCGCTTTTTTAACATCTTCGCTTAAAAGAGGTAACCCCATGCTGACGGGGTTAAGTTCCTGTTTCAAAACGTCCTCAACCTCTACCCCCGCCGATTCAGTCAGAGTTCTTTCTAGTTCACTCTTCAGATTGGTGGTCTTTGACTGAGCCGCCAGCACAATTTGATAGATGGGAATGGATTCCTGAATGTGCTTGAGTTCTCGCGGCCCCAGGTAGGTTGCCTGTAGCGCCAGACGCTTTTTAACCACGTCATAAACAATTTGAGATAAGCAGATGCCACCCGGTTCCGCCTCTGACTGTAAGCGGGCAGCAATGTTGACCCCATCTCCCATCACATCCGTTGGACTGACGAACACATCCCCCAAATGAATGCCAATGCGGTGCTGCAAGCGATCGCTTTCTGGCATGGTGGCGGCGGTTGCAGCGATCGTCTTCTGAATTTCCAGAGCACAGGCAACCGCTTGAACCGCACTGGTGAAGTACATTAACAGTCCATCCCCAGTAAACTTCAGCACTCGCCCCTCATACTGTTCGCAGAGGCGAGTCATCAGTTCCAGGTCTCGCTGCACTAACTTAAGCGTATGTTCCTCATTGTGGGACATCCTGCCGCTGTAATTGACCACGTCCGAAAAGACAATGGCAGCCAGCGTCCGATGCCCCTGAAGAGGCTGTTGTTCCTGCTCTGGTCCCATGAGTGTTACTTAGTCCCCATGAGCTATATCCAGAGCATATCCCATCATTCCCGGAAACACCGATGGAATTGGCAACAAATTTGCCTTCACTTTATGAAAGTGAGGGGTGAGGAGTGAGAAGTGAAGAGTTATGCTGAAGTCACCAGTCGCTTTCGAAGGGAGTCTGCTCGCCGCTTGGCAGTAGCATTTTTGGGATCAAGTTCCAGTACCTGTTCGTAGGCTTCGAGGGCCTGAGCGGTTAGTTGTTTGCGTTCGTAAGCGTGCCCGATGTTGTTTAAGGCTGTAATGTAATTCGGTTCAATTTTGAGGGCTTCTTTGTATTGGCGAATCGCCAGGTCGTATTGCTCCTGGGCGAAGTAAGCAAAACCTAAGGCGTTGTAGACCAGGGCACTGTCTGGCTCAACCAGGTCCTCTGCTTTCAGAGCTTTTTGAAAGAGGGCGATCGCCTGCGCGTACACTTTTTTATCCAGGTAAATACTCCCCAGTTCGTAGTATTCCTGGGCAGTTCCCTTATCCTTGGATAGTTTTGACTGGAGCCGGTTGAGTGAACTTTCCACCCGGCGAGTTTTCAAAATTTGGCGGAATACGACCCAGGCTGCAATCGACAACAGCGCCAGCAACAAAGAAATATAAACAATTGGAAATGAATCTTGCATATCCACCGCCAGCTTATCCAAACAAAGGTCAAAACAGGCTACCAACCCAAGCTACAACAATTTGGGTTGTCTGAGCGAGCAAATTTCCTTCAAGGCAATCCCCAGTAAGCTGCTCGTTGCTTCAACCACCCTTCTGCCTTCCAGCGGGTCAGGATTATGTTGATCTGCCGTCGCAGTTCGTCGTACTGCAATCCTTTTGGTAGCACAATGCAGAGGGGTTCTACTGACAGGTTGGGAGTCAGCAGGCGATATTGGGGATTCTCCTGTACCCAACCACTCAAGACACTGGCGTCGGCGGCAAAGGCGATCGCTTCTCCGCGCTCCAAAAGCTCCAGGGCTGCCTGGTAAGAGGCTACACCCACCAGTTTGGCCTGGGGCAGGCGATGACGAATGACTGCAATCGTGTCAGAGTTGTCTAAAACCGCAATGGTCTGGTTGGTAAGGTTGAGAGAGCTTTGCAGAGTGGGCTCTTTTGTGACCAGGGCAGTGCCGTCTTCATAGTAGGGAATGCTGAAAGCAACGACCCGTGATCGCACTGAAGTCATGGTAACTCTGGCGACCGCCAGATCCGCCCGTCCATCCAGCACTACTGTGAGGCGATCCTGGTTTAGCACGGGCTTCAGCACGAGCCCATCGGTTCGCCCCAGCAACTCCTGCGCCAGCCGTTGAGCAATTTCGATCTCCAATCCCTGGAGCTGCCCATCCGCTCCCCGAAAACCCAGAGGACGCAGATTGTCTTTTACAGCAACAGTCAGGCGCCCCTGCTCCCGCAGAGTTTTTAATTCTTTAGAAATAGCTGGTGGGGATGCCAGCACTGACACCCCCACCAAGCAAAAGCTCAGAACTCGACTTGTCAGCAATGACAGCTTCCTGAACATGCCGGATGCCTACCGACCCTGTTAAGCCGATTGCTTGACTGACTGGCTGACCAATTCCACTACCCGATCAAAACCCGCTGGATCAAGAATAGCCATCTGGGCCAGTATCTTGCGGTTGAGCTGGATGTTGGCTTTCTTTAGCCCCCCCATCAACTGGCTATAGCTCATTCCATGCAGGCGAGCGGCGGCGTTGATGCGAGTAATCCAGAGACGGCGAAAATCACGCTTGCGTTTGCGGCGATCGGCATAAGCATAGCGGAGCGCTTTCATCACCTGCTGATTAGCGGTCCGGAAGAGACGGTGGTGAGAACCCCGAAATCCCTTCGCCAGCTTCAAAATTTTCTTGCGGCGTTTACGAGCAACATTACCGCGCTTTACCCGTGCCATGATTTCTGGTTCCTCTGCATTCCAAAACAGTTAAAAAAACTTATAGATAAGGGAGCATCAAACGGACGTTTGCTTCATCCCGTTCATTGACAACTGCCATCCCTGCAAGGCGGCGCTTACGAGAAGCACTTTTGTGCTGCAGCAGGTGGCTTCTAAAAGTCTTGCGACGCATTATTTTCCCGCTTCCGCTCGCTCTCAGGCGCTTGGCAGCCGCTTTACGAGTTCTCAGTTTAGGCATAGCTTTTCAATTAGACACAGCTCTCTATCCTACTATGTCATTTCTTAATAGCGCAAGTGTTCGTCCGGCTAAATGAAAGCTTATGGAGACACAGTTCATTGTCGGTGGCTTGAAAGTACTTCCCGACAACTCCCTTTTTCAGGTTTTCCTGAGAGTTTGGTGATAAGGCAAGGCTTATCACCAAAACAAAATCAATATTCCAGGGATTTTGTTCTAGTGTTCCGCCAGGAAAATTTTGACGGGTCGCAGACCCTCAAAATTTAACCTCCATAAACTTCCTGGGTATTCGCTAACCGTCAAATTCAATTTGGCAGAGTACTAGATCAAGGAGTAGCTTACGCTACTCTTTCAGCAGCAAGCCAGGAGAACCCTTTTTCATGAGACTCGCCACTTCTGGCAAAGTTGAGCTAGACTAAATGTCGTAAGGTCCAGGGGTTCCTGCGACGCTTCCAGGTTCATGAAAGTTTTTGTTTCATGGGAAGTGGGTAATTGGCCCACTTTTTTTTATTTAAGTGGCTCATGGCTCATCCACTCATTCCTCAAATTATCGATCTGGCTACTCCAGTAGCCAATTCTTTAGGATTAGAGGTTGTTGGGGCAGTTTTTCACACCAACGAGCATCCTCCCATCCTGCGGGTGGATATTCGGAATCTTAAACAGGACACCAGTCTGGATGATTGTGAGCGGATGAGTCGGGCTCTGGAACAAACCCTCGATGAAACGGATATAATTCCTGACGCCTATGTGCTGGAAATTTCTAGCCCTGGTATCTCTCGCACGTTGATTACAGACCGTGAGTTTCAATCCTTTAAGGGATTCACGGTGATTGTCACCACCTCTGCTCCCTATGCCGGGCAGCAAGAGTGGATCGGTCAACTTATCCGCCGGGATGAAACCGCGGTCCACTTAAGCCAGAAAGGTCGAGCGATCGCCATCCCCCGTGACCTCATTGCCAAAGTCCAGTTATCTGAAAAACGCCACTCTCAGGGCTAGTTTCAGGAGTCAGGGGCTGGAGGCTAGAGGCAGAAATTCAGGTTTTAGGTACCAGGTAACCTGCGTCAGGGATTCAGAACTCAAAACTCAAGATGACTCCCTTCGCCTTTCCCCTTGAATGCCAAACTCAAAACTTTCCCTGTCCTCTCTTTAGCGACGAACAACTCTATTAGCCCCTGGTCCTGACCACCTGTCCCCTCACATAGAACGATACGGAGTTTCCCCCTATGTCCATGGTTACCCTTCCCGGACTTAGAGACATGATTGAAAACATCAGCCGAGAGCGGAATCTGCCCAAGCTGGCGGTTCAGGCGGCGTTGCGAGAAGCCCTGCTCAAGGGGTATGAACGTTACCGTCGCACCCAGCGGATGGAGAATCCTGGCTTCGATGATGAATACTTTTCCAACTTTGAAGTGGAGTTGGATGTCGAAGAGGAAGGGTTCCGGGTGTTGGCGACAAAAACCATTGTCGAAGAAGTGAGCAACCCCGACCATGAGATCTCGTTGCAGGAAGTGCGGGAAGTAGCAGAAGAAGCTCAACCAGGTCAGGAAGTGGTTTTAGATGTCACTCCCGACCAGGGTGAGTTTGGACGCATGGCCGCCATCCAAACGAAGCAAGTTCTGGCCCAGAAGTTACGGGATCAACAGCGCAAGCTGGTTCAGGAAGAGTTTCAGGATCTGGAGGGAACCGTGCTTCAGGCGAGGGTACTGCGGTTTGAGCGGCAATCGGTCATCATGGCGGTCAGCAGTGGCTTTGGTCAACCCGAAGTGGAAGCCGAACTCCTGAAGCGCGATCAACTCCCTAATGACAACTACCGGGCAAACGCGACCTTCAAGGTGCTTTTGAAGAAGGTTTCCGAGGGTTCCCATCGGGGACCGCAACTGCTGGTTTCCAGAGCCGATGCAGGGCTGGTGGTATATCTGTTTGCCAATGAGGTACCCGAAATTGAGGATGAAATCGTCCGAATTGTCGCCGTTGCGCGGGAAGCGAACCCACCGTCCCGGTTTGTGGGGCCTCGCACCAAAATCGCTGTTGACACCCTGGAGCGAGATGTAGACCCGGTTGGAGCTTGCATTGGAGCAAGGGGATCTCGAATTCAGGTGGTGGTGAATGAGCTGCGTGGTGAAAAGATCGATGTCATCCGCTGGTCCCCTGACCCTGCAACCTATATTGCCAATGCCCTCAGCCCAGCACGGGTTGATGAGGTTCGCCTGGTTGATCCGGAAGGAAGGCAAGCTCACGTTTTAGTGGCAGAAGACCAGCTCAGTCTGGCGATCGGCAAGGAGGGACAAAACGTTCGTTTAGCGGCCCGTTTAACTGGCTGGAAGATTGACATTAAGGATTCTGCGAAGTATGACTATGAGGCAGAAAACAGCAAGATTGCAGCGGCTTTGGAGGAACGCCGTCAGGCGCAACAAACTGCCCAGGCAGAAGCATCTGATGAGAAAATTGAAGAAGAAGAGCTAGATTCAGATCTAGAGTCAGATTTAGAGGAGGACACTGACGAATCCTTGATTGAAGAAAAGATTCCGTTTTCTGGGGCATCGGCAGATGGTTCTGGCACTGAATCCGATGCTGCACTGAAGCGTCCCTGATGGCTTGTTAACCATAATAGGGCTTACGCACACCTTCGAGGTTTGGCAACAGGTGCCTTTGTGTTTTTGAATGGAACCAAACTACCGACGATGTTTGAGTTGTCGCAGGATCGCCCATAAAAGCGAACTATGGCGTATTGTCAGGGTTTATCCAACCGGAGCGATCGCACTGGATCAGGGGATAGGGCGATCAGCCTATCTTTGTCCTGATGCCAGTTGTTTGAAGTCTGCACAGCGGAAAGACAGGTTGGGGAGAGCTTTGAAGACACCAGTACCAGAAGCTATCTATCAGGAGTTGTGGCAGCGTTTGGCAAAAGGTGGAGAAAACTTGGTAGAAATGAAAGGGAGTCCAAAAGCCGACCATGAATCAGAGCAAGCATGAATCAGAGCAAGCATGAATCAGAGCAAGCATGAATCAGAGCAAGCATGAATCAGAGCAAGACAGAGGCTCCATTAAAAGTGAAGGGTAAGCGATCGAAGAATTGTGAGTTGACTGTCGGAATAGCTGACTTATATCTAATTAAATTAGGTAAACTGATAGAGGGTTCAAAATAGAGAGGGCAACTACATATCTTGATTGCTAGAGAGCTAGTTACGCTGAATCAGCCAGATGTTTCCGAACTCATTGGCGTTTTGCACAACTTACTTGTGCATCTCAAGCAAGGGCTGTTGGTCATTTCGATGAGGGTTGATTCAGTGCGAAAGTAGGACTTGACTGCCCTGCAAGAAGAACCTGGTGGAGCCTTTAACTGCAACTAGCCTCAGTAGTAGGAAATTTTATGCAAAATTGAAGGGGGTAACTGTTCACGAAATAGGAGCAGTCATCTAATATTGAGTCTGCTTCAGGTGAACAAACAATCTCAGCTTCCATTGTGGGAATCGCAGAGGTTTGCTTCTCTTACAATATATGGAGCGGGTTTGAGTCGAGTCCAATGTAGTTTAGTCATGACAGCAGGCAATTATGTAAAAACTGGATAGGTAGCGAGGGATTGGTGGATGAACAGCGGCAAAGTCAGAATTTACGAATTATCGAAGGAATTGAATTTGGATAATAAAGATTTATTAGCAGTTTGCGAACAGCTAAATATCTCAGTGAAGAGCCATAGCAGTACGATTACTGACTCCGAGGCTGAACGGATTCGTGCTGCGGCTCAAAAACAAGCTCCTAGCCGCCCATCTTCTCCAAAGCCGACTCCGCGCCATGCCTCCCATTCCCAGGCATCGGAACCCAGACCGAAACCCTCGGCTCCGATTCAGAAGAGACAACAAATCCTGGAGATTCGCAAACAGCCGGTTACTCGCCCCGCTCAAGCACCTGAACCACCTGTTCCACCTAACTACAACACTGCTCAACCAGAAGTCAGTCACCCGATCACCCGTCCAGTGAAGCCCGTTGCTCCCAGCCGTCCTGCTCAATCCGTAGCGAGTGTTCCAGTAGATACCGAACCTGTTGAGCTGCCAACACCATTGGCTGAACCTCAGGAAGAAGTGGTGCTGGCTCCTGCTCCTGTTGAGCCCGAAGTTGTCGAAGTCGAAGAAGAGGCGATTGAGCAAGAAGTGGCATCGCCACCGGAACTGGCAGGACCGCCTGCGAGACCCAGTGCCCCCACTCCTAAACCCAATGTGGCGGCCAATCGTCCTGTTCTTAAGCGATCGCAGCCGGAACTCGCTGCTCAGAAAGCGCCGACAGCAGATGCAGAAGCGAAGGTTGAACGGGAGCGATCGCCTCGACCCGGCGGTAATCGTCCCATAACGGGCAGTAATCAGTCAGGAACCAGACCGCCAGTTGAGCGTCCAACGCCTCGCCCTCAAACCATTGTTGAACTGAAGCGTCCTCGTCCTGTTCCTTCCGGTGATGAAGCACGGAAAGAGCCAGTGGTAGCACGTGCTGGAGGAGATACAGGAGAGGTTGCTGAGCCAGTATTGCGGGCCAACCGACCCAATCTCACGGTGTCCGAGGCTGCAGCGGTAGCAACCAAAGCGGTAGCAACCAAAACGGAAGAGGTTCAGTTGCATCGCCCGACCTTGCCCCGTTCATCGAAAAAGGGCAAAAGCTGGCAGGAAGAAGAAGAAGAGCGGGAATTTGAGAAAGCGAAGGTTACTACCAAGGGTAAGCGTCGTACTCAGCCTGACCTGGACGAGGAGGACGACGAAGAACTGGAAAGCATCCTTGACCGCAACGAGGATGCTCCCGTGCAGGTTAGTCTATCGCTGGTTCGCCCTGCTAAACCGAAGGCAGCCCGCCAACCTCAGGCCAAACCTCCAGCAGCGGCTCCTAAAGCGAAGAAGCAATCTGCTCCTCGCGATCGCCGGGAACGTCGGGACGAAATCAAGGTGGAAAAACCAACCCAAATTGTTCTCACTGGCAGTCTCACCGTGCAGGAACTGGCAGCCTTACTGATTGTGCCTGAAACCGAAATCATCCGTACCCTGTTCATGAAAGGGATTGCGGCAACCGTCACCCAGACTCTCGACATCCCAACAGCCACTATGGTGGCTGAAGAGTTGGGGGTCGAAGTTGAAACGGGTGAGAAAGAAGCGGAAGCCCGTAAAGTAACTGAAATGCTGGATGCAGATGATTTGGAGAATCTCCAGCGTCGTCCACCCGTTGTCACCATCATGGGGCACGTAGACCACGGTAAAACCACCCTGCTGGACTCCATCCGCAAAACCAAGGTCGCTCAAGGAGAGGCAGGCGGCATTACCCAGCATATTGGTGCTTACCATGTGGATGTGGAGCACAATGGGCAGGTGCAACAGGTCGTTTTCCTGGACACGCCCGGTCACGAAGCCTTTACTGCCATGCGGGCACGGGGCGCGCGAGTGACCGATATTGCAATCCTGGTTGTGGCAGCGGACGATGGAGTACGGCCCCAAACGATTGAGGCTATCAGCCACGCGAAAGCGGCTGAAGTTCCCATTGTGGTTGCCATCAACAAGATTGACAAGGAAGAGGCCCAGCCTGATCGCGTTAAGCAGGAACTCACCGAATATGGCCTGGTGCCTGAAGAATGGGGCGGCGACACGATTATGGTTCCCGTCAGCGCCCTATCGGGCGAGAACCTGGATACCCTGCTGGAAATGATCCTCCTGGTTGCCGAGGTGGAAGACCTCTACGCAAATCCCGATCGCCCTGCCAGGGGAACCGTGATTGAAGCTCACCTGGATAAGGCGAAGGGACCCGTTGCTACTTTGCTGATTCAAAACGGCACACTCCGAGTTGGAGATATCCTGGTAGCAGGTTCCTCCTTTGGTAAGGTTCGGGCAATGGTAGACGACCGGGGCGCTCGGGTTAAGCAGGCCAATCCTTCCTTTGCGGTGGAGGTATTGGGTCTGAGTGATGTTCCGGCAGCAGGAGACGAATTTGAAGTCTTCCAGGATGAGAAAGATGCTCGTGCCGTGGCAATGGCTAAGCTGCAAGAGCAGCGCCAATCTCGCTTGATGCGGGCAATGGCCTCTCGCCCGGTCAGCCTCAATACCATCTCTGCCCGTGCCCAGGAAGGCGAACTGAAAGAACTGAATCTGGTGCTCAAGGCAGACGTTCAGGGTTCAGTAGAAGCTATTCTGTCGGCGCTCAAGCAACTTCCTCAAAAAGAGGTCCAGGTGCGGGTATTGCATGCAGCACCCGGTGAAATCAGCGAAACCGATGTGGATCTTGCTGCCGCCAGTAGTGCAGTAATCATTGGATTTAACACGACCCTGGCAACCGGTGCCCGTCAGGCAGCCGATCGCACTGGAGTAGACGTCCGTGAATACACCATCATCTATACGCTGCTGGATGACATTCAGGCAGCAATGGAAGGTTTACTGGAACCTGAACTGGTGGAGGAAGCCCTGGGGCAGGCTGAAGTCCGGGCAGTCTTCCCGGTTGGGCGGGGCACCGTAGCAGGTTGTTACGTTCAGACGGGCAAAGTTGTCCGCAACGCTAAGATTCGCGTTCACCGCAACGGAGCGGTTATTTTCGAAGGGAACCTGGATTCACTGAAGCGGATGAAGGAAGACGTGCGGGAAGTGAACACGGGTTACGAGTGCGGCATTGGGGTGGATAACTTCAATAATTGGGCAGAGGGTGACATCATCGAGTGCTACCGCATGATCAGTAAGCGACGCACCCTGACCAAGTAGAATAACGGCAAAAAACTGAAGCGCTCTGCCAGTGGCAGAGCGCTTTTATGTAGCAAAGCGGGTTGTATGGCTCTATGCAGGTTGCGTTAAGACATTGGACTCAGACAGGGAGTAGAGGCTTCGCCCCCAGATCGGGGTTCCACCTCTGCACCCAATCCTGACCACAATGACTACCACTATAAAAAGCAGAATTTAATCGCGGTTAGCTTAAACCGACTTTCGAGCGATCATAGTTCATTGCCAAAGTGGGATGGGGCTTACCCTGAATGTGATTCCAGAAGTGAGCAGTCTCAGCAGGCATCCCAATTTCAGATGCAGCCCGGCTCAACATGCACTGCTCCCGATTCTTAATCATGTGATGGTGACGGAGTCCGAGGGCACGAATTTGCGATTCAGTTGACATGGCGTTTCTCCCGATTACACTGTTGTCTGCCTTCCGAAAACAATATAGCAATTAAATTCTGTAGTTAAAATTACAAAACAAGCTATATTCATAAAATTTAACTAATTTCTCAGATTTTCTACCTCCCCCATCACCCTATCCGCCCCGTCACCCCATTCACTCATCTCCTGCTGGTTCCTGGCTTCCGTCAAGATAAGGTTGCTGTTCTTAAAGAACCAGGGTTATAAAGACCTGTATATATACACTGGGGACAAACCAATGTCAGGTCAAATACTGGGCGATCGCTACGAAGTAGAGCGGCAGCTTGGCAAGCAAACGGGGCGGTGGACCCTCCTCGCCCGTGACCTTCAAACCCAGGAACAGGTTGTCATCAAGCTCCTGTTTCTGGATGAACAGCTAGAGTGGGACGATCTAAAACTGTTTGAACGAGAGGTAGAAATTCTCAAGGCACTTTCCCACCCCTCTATCCCTCGTTATCTCGGTTATTTCGAACATCAGTTACCCAACGACAAAGCGCTGGCATTGATTCAAACCTATGTGGAAGGAAAGTCGCTGGAACAGTGCATGCAACAGGGTCGGCTCTTCACCGAAGCTGAAACGAAACAACTCGCTAAAGCGTTGCTAAACATTCTGGTTTACCTTCACAGTCGGCAGCCTCCCATTATTCACCGCGACATCAAACCCAGTAACATTCTGCTGGCAAACCGCCAGGCATACCTGGTCGATTTTGGTTCTGTTAAAGCGCTCAAGAACACAAACGAGACCAGCGCTTTTACTGTCGTTGGCACCTATGGCTATATGCCACCCGAACAGTTCAGTGGACGGGCTGTGCCCGCTTCAGACCTCTACAGCCTGGGTGCAACCCTGATTGCCCTCCTGACGGGAACGCACCCCTCCAGCCTGCCGCGGCGAGGCGTCAAAATTGATTTTGGCAGCGCTGCCACGGTCAGCCCTGAATTTGCGGAATGGTTGGAACGGATGACCGAACCTAACCTGGAACAACGCACCAAGTCTGCCCAGGAAGCCCTGCAAATCCTGGAACAGGGACGGCAAACCCCAAACCCCGCCAACCCAGTTGTAAAACCGGCTAATAGCAAAATTTCCTTAACAAAGGATAGTCGCAATTTAGAGATTCTGATCCCATCCCTGCTGGGGCAAACCCAACTCCAGATTGACCCCCAGCAGATTTCTATGACTACTAAGCGGTTGGGCTTTCAGACTGGACGCCCCCAGGTTTCTCCCAGACATAGAATCAACAAGCTGGAGTACCGTCGGGCGATTGCACCCGGAGATGCCGAGCCTCAGCTAACTATCTGGGCAGGTAGTGAAAAATATGAACTGAGCCACCTGCTCCTGACAGTACCAGAGCTAGACTGGTTGGCCTACGAACTCTCGACCTGGCTGAAATTGCCATTAAATTAACCTGAGTAGTCCGATGGTTCTCTCGGCCTGCGGGTGAAAGAGTGGCGTCAACTATGCTTTTATCATCAGGACGAATTAAGAACAAAAGCAACTCTGGAAAAACTATAAAATTCCCTTAAAGGGAAGGAAGCCAGAGGAAGGATGATTCCTAGTGGAGAGAAACGGGTGGAGAGAAGCTAGAGGCTATTATTGTTGGAGATAGAAATAAGGAGTGCATAGCCATCATTGCTCCTGATTGCCCCAATCCTGCTTCTAACGAATGGAGACCTGCATGGCGAATCGTCTAGATCACCCGTGGAGCTTACTAGACCATGCCAGCGATTTAATTCAGATCATGGCCCCTGATGGGCAAATAATCTACGCCAATCAGGCGTGGCGTAAAGTGCTTGGCTATCAACAGGCAGAAGTCTCTACTCTCTCTTTTTTTGACCTGTTGCAGACAGACAGCCGCGATCGCATTCAACAAATTCTCCCTTCACTCCAAACCAGTGCTTCCAATTGGGAAATGGAGGCAACGTTGCTGGCAAAAAATGGTCATGCAATTTTGGTAAAGGGAAGGATTTTCTACAACGAAAATGATGGCTCTCCAGAAATCTGGAGCCTGTGGCAAAGAGCAGCATCCCTTCAAGCCTTCCCATCCCCTTCCCAGGCACCCCGTCACCTCTCCCAAACCAGCTTCCAGCAACAGCAGGTCCAGGAAGCCTTACAACAAAGTGAAGACCGCTATCGCACCGTTGTTGCTGCCTTGCAGGAAGGCGTTGTGTTGCTGGATGGGGATGGGCGGATCTGTACCTGCAACCCCAGCGCAGAAAGAATCCTAGGACTATCGGCTGAACAGCTCAACGGGCTTAACTTCTTCGATCTGTCCTGGAACACCCTCTGCCAGGATGGCTCCCCCTTTTTAGCAGAAATGCACCCCGCCCTTCTGACTCTGCGGACCGGCAAACCCTACTCCAACGTCATCATGGGAATTTACAAACCTGATGGTGGTCTGGCCTGGGTTTCAGTCAACTCCCAACCGCTGTTTCGTAGCGGTGAAACCGTTCCCTATGGGGTTGTCGCCTCGTTTTCAGACATTACTGCCCGGAAACAGACCGAAGAAGCTTTGCGTCGCAGCGAACGGCGCTATCGGGCCATTGTGGAAGACCAGACAGAACTCGTTTGTCGCTTTCTCCCCGACGGCACTCTCACCTTTGCCAACGAAGCTTACTGTCGGTTGCTTGGCATTTCCCAGGAAGAACTGGTAAAGCACTCTTACAAAATGTTCCTGCTGGCGCTGGATAAGGAAACCAAAGCCCAGCTCACCGCCGCCGCAAATCCAGAGAAACCCGTGAGCTGGTTGGAGCATCAGGTGATTTTGCCAAATGGAGAAGTTCGCTGGCAACGGTGGAGCAACCGGGCAATTTTTGATGATCGCGGCCAATGTGTGGAATTTCAGGCTGTCGGACAGGACATTACTGCCCGGAAGCAGTTGGAGCAGGCCCTCACAGCATCAGAGGCTAAACTCAGTGACATTCTTCACAATGCTGGAGCTGCCATAGTCCGCTTCCGACTGTTTGCCGATCTGCAATTGCAATATGAATTCTATTCCCATGGCAGCGAGACAGTTTTCGGATATTCCGCTGAAGAGTTCATGCAAGAAGATAGACTATGGCTATCCTGTGTCCATCCTGATGATTTTGAAGAGATCATTTTTCCCGCCTTTAATAATCATAGATATGCTGAACATTTAATCACCATTGAATATCGCTTTCGACAAAAAGATGGTTCCTGGCGATGGATATCGGAAACATCGATTTCAAAGCGGGATGAAGAGGCAGATTGCTGGGTTGTGACCTGTGTCGCGACTGATATTACAAATCGCAAGCGCACCGAGGAAGAATTACAGGAAATAAGCACTGCCCTGAGTAACGCAGTAGAAGGCATTTCGCGACTGGATGCCCTGGGTCGCTATGTTAAGGTAAACCTGGCATACGCGAGTACACTGGGTTACCCTCCTGAAGAACTGATTGGTCAACCCTGGCAAATCACCGTTCACCCTGAAGATTTGGATAGACTGACAACGGCTTATCAACAAATGGTAGACACTGGAAAAGCTGAAGTTGAAGCCAGGGGACGGCGTAAGGATGGCACTTTCTTCTATAAGCAGATTTTTTTGCTTGCCATCTATAACGAGCAGAAGCAGGTTACCGGACATTACTGCTTCATGAAAGACATCAGCGATCGCAAACAGGCTGAACTGGCCTTACGGCAAAGCGAAGCCCGATTGCAACTGATCACTGATTCCATTCCAGCCTGCATTTCCTATATCGATTCATCTCAGCACTATCAGTTCGTCAATCGCACCTGTGGAGAGTGGTTTGGTTACCAGAAAGAAGACATCCTGGGATGCTCCGTTAAGGCGATCATTGGAACCCCAGCTTACCGTTGCGCTCAACAGTATATTGAGCGCGTGCTGTCTGGCGAAACGGTAACCTATGAAGCTGAATTGCCCTATGAGAGAGGACAGTCCCGCTGGGTGTCTGGAGTGTTGGTGCCCGATATTAATGCTCAACGTCAGGTTTGTGGATACTACGCGCTGATTACTGATATCAGCGATCGCAAACGAACCGAAGCGACCTTAGTGCAGGAAGTTTTATGGCGTAAAACCCTTTTTGATACTTCCACGGATGGAATTGTTGTTGTAGATCAGGCAGGCAACATTATCGAAGCCAACACCAGTTTTGCCAGAATGCTTGGCTATTCTCTGGAAGAAGTAACCAGACTCAACGTTTCAGACTTCGATGTTCACTGGTCCCAGGAGGAACTTAAACAGAAAATCGAGCAATCTGACTCCTGTGTTGGCACCTTTGAAACCTGCCATCGTCGCAAAGATGGATCGGTCTACTATGTGGAAATCACCTCAAACCCGCTCACCTGGGACGGGCAATCTGTGAACTTATGTATCTGCCGAGATATTAGCGATCGCAAACGAGCCGAAGCAGAGATTTTGAAAGCACTGACCAAAGAGAAAGAGTTGAATGAACTCAAGTCCCACTTTGTATCCATGATCTCTCACGAGTTTCGTACTCCATTGACCACCATTCAATCTGCCACCGAATTACTTGAGCACTACGATTGGTCGCAGACAGAAAAACAGGAACGGTTTCAGCAAATTCACATTGCTGTTCAACACATGACTCAACTTCTGGAGGATGTGCTACTGATTGGCAAAGTGGAAGCTGGAAAACTGAACTTCACCCCCAGCCCGATTGACCTGACAGCGTTTTGCCGCCAACTGCTGGCCGAAACCCAACTCACAACCGACCGTAAATAGGGCTTGCTGAAAAAAGCAGCAAAGGTTTACTGTGCCTAGTTTTCAAGCGGGATCAAGTCTGCTAAAGTGCAAGG
>JAIMBL010000248.1 GCA_023511615.1 Leptolyngbyaceae cyanobacterium HOT.MB2.61 | reverse complement strand
ACATCCGAGACCTTTATCTACCTGGCGATGATCCGTATTATGGTCAGGCGTTTGGCATAAAAGTTGACCTCTCACAATTTTTCAAACACCCTCTGAGAGTTCTGAAAGTGAGGGTCATGTTGTATTCCCATGACACGTCAAATGGCACTGACAGTATGTTTGCCAGGTGCTACAATAGCACCGACCAGCAGGACAAGGGCCGATTCCCAAGCTAGTTTGGAAAATAACGGGGCAAAGACCAGAACCCAGGACATTAGGTTCTCCTGGCTTGCCGGTGAAGAAGTAGCGTAAGCTACTCTTGCATCTCAAACAAAATCCCTGAAATATTGATTCTGTTTTGGTGATAAGCAAGGCTTATCACCAAACTCTCAGGAGAGCCGAAGACATCTGCATAGTTTATACGAATATTAAAGCCAAATGAAAGCCAAGTGAAAGCTAAAATATTTTATCTTTGCTTAAGAACCCCACATAGCCCTTTTTGAGGCAACCATCATCCAACATTAGATGCATGAATACGCCAAAAGTTTCAGTCTTGATGTCTGTATATAACAGTGAAAAATATCTGGCTCAATCTATCGAAAGTGTTTTGAATCAAACATTCGAAGATTTTGAATTCATTATCATTGATGATGGCTCTAAAGACTTATCGTTTGATATTCTCAAATCTTTTGCAGCAAAAGATAACCGAATCAATATCTCAAACAGAGAAAATCGAGGGATTCCTTGCACCAGAAATGAAATGCTAAATAAGGCACAGGGAGAATTTATTGCTGTTATGGATTCTGATGACATTGCCCTATCGGATCGCCTTGCCTTACAAGTGGCATTTCTGCAACAAAACCCCGAAGTTGTTTGTGTCAGTGGTGCGTTTGAAATCATTGATGATTGCGGGCGCTTCCTGACGTGCTTAGAGCTTCCAGAGGATGACGATGAAATTCAGAGGCTGGCTCTAGCAGGGCATTCTAGTGTCTGGCATCCATGTGCAATGTTTCGTCGAGAGGCAGCTCTAAAGGTTGGTGGTTATGAAGAAACCATGCCTTCCTCCCATGACCTCGACCTCTGGTTAAAACTGGGTGAAGTCGGTAAACTCGCAAACCTTAAAACTCCCTTGCTTAAATACCGATTACATATGAGTTCCATTAGTGAGCGTTTGGGTTTAGCCCAAAGAAATGAAGGGCGAGAAGCCTGTGAGCGAGCATGGAAACGGCGAGGCATCGAGGGCAAGTTTGAGGCGGAGGAGCCCTGGCGGCCATTGGATACGCGAGAGTCGCAATTCCAATTTATGCTTCAGTACGGCTGGTGGGCATTCAACAGTGGACAGCGTCAAACAGCAATTATCTACGGAACCCGAGCCATCTCAGCTCTGCCCTTCAGAGTTGAGGGGTGGAAACTGCTGGTCTGTGCTGCGGTGAAGCCGGTACCCTCCCACGCTACCCAATCATCGAAAAACCTACTTTGAAGAGGCCAACAATACTAACTAGACAGCCGTAAGTAAACGTAGTCATAGACCGCTCTACCCCTTATCTAGCCGTTGTTGCTGCCTTCAAAGCTTAAGACTTTCTACTTATTACAGCAAAACGAAAGTTTTGTTGGGGGTGCAGAGGTTCCACCCTTGTTTGAGGGCTTCGCCCTCAAACAGGTCGCAAAATTTAGTGTTTACAGCACTAGATTTTCCTTCCCTTTTCATAAACTTAACCCCTTGACTTATCATTCCTTTACAGACATGCTTCAGTTAAGCCACTAATATAGAATTTGCTCCGTATTTCCACTGGGTATTAGATCTCTGCTTTTCCGGCACGTTTTTTGTGACACAAAATCCTACTAAAGGAGTGGTGATTAGCCTTTCTCACCTGTTGAAAGTTGAACAGCATATCTTTGCTCACTCTACTTGCTTTATGCATGTTGTTTATGGGTAACCTCAAGGTATCGAGAAATACTAGTAGAGCTTGACGTAAATCAACCGACCATTCCCGACTTCCTATTCCCTTCCATCCTATTCCCTTCCAATAGTTGCCAAACTTACGTCAAAGAGTACTAGGTATTCTTAATTTTCTGGGCATTCAACGGTACTGCCGGAATAGGTAATGCTCTAAACTCCCGTGAAATGACAATAGCTCACAATATTCCATCTCCAGGAACATAACTTGATGTCTGCCGCCAACGTTACATCATCCCTCAAAAATCTTGCCATTCGTGGAACTCTATGGACTTTCGTTGGTTATGGAGCTGGTAGGGTTCTTAGCTTTGGCAGCCAGCTAGTTTTAACTCGTTTACTGGCTCCAGAAATTTTTGGTCTGATGGCATTGGTTAATACCTTTCTCATCGGACTTCAACTGTTCTCAGATGTTGGGATTGGTCCAAGCATCATTCAAAATGATCGAGGAGATGAGCCAGAGTTTCTTAACACTGCCTGGACAATCCAGGTAATTAGGGGTTTGGCCCTATGGTTATGTGCCTGCATTGGAGCCTGGCCCTTTGCTCAGTTTTACGAGCAGCCAGAGCTATTTGCGTTGATTATAGTCTCTGGGTTCAGTGCGGTTATTTCCGGCTTTAACTCAACTTCCCTCTTTACTGCCAATCGTCAACTTACCCTTGGTCGGCTGACCCTGATTGAACTGATTTCCCAGGCGGCGTCCTTAGTGGTCGTTCTGCATTGGGCGTTGCGCTACCCAAACGTTTGGGGGCTGGTCGCAGGAAGCATGTTTGGTGTGCTGGTCAAAATGATCCTGAGTTACAGATGGCTACCAGGGATTCGGCATCAATTTACCTGGGACTGGAAAACGGTTCAGTCTTTAACCAAGTTTGGGCGCTGGATTTTCCTCAGCACAGCTTTAGGTTTTTTTCTTCAATACGCAGACAGGCTAGTTCTAGGAAAATTCCTGAGTATCGGTGAACTGGGGATTTATTCCCTTGCCGTGTTGTTATCAGGAGTGATTCAAGATATTCATGGTCGCTTGAATCAATCTGTGTTGCTACCCGTCTACTCCAAACTCAAGCATCTTTCCATTCAAGAACTGCGGAAGAGAGTCACAAAGGTACGTCTGGCAATGATGGCGGTGCTGCTGCCGCCACTCTGGGTTTCAGCTATTTTGGGTACTTTTATCATTGACTGGCTGTTTGATTCCAGATATCACGAGGCTGGTTGGATGTTTCAAGTTCTGTCTGCGGGATTTGCCGTATCAGTGTCTTCAAACAGCGGTCCGTTTTTCCTTGCTTTTGGCGATTCATTTACGCTGTTGTATCTTTTGGTGGTGCGATCGCTCGCCCTATTTGGTTCGATGGTTGTAGGTGGATTACTATACGGCACAAATGGACTCATTTGCGGTATTGCAATCCACCACCTTGTGTTCTACCCATTCCTGGTTGCTGTATATAGAAGGTATTCCCTTTGGATTCCCTGGCTAGATGCAGTGGGAATGCTTTCTTCGGCAGTTATCATCACGGCTGGTTTGTACTTAGTCAATATGTATGTTGGGGGGTAGGAGGTAAGCAGGATGGGTCATCCACTTGTATCAGTTGTGATGCCAGTCTACAATGCTGAGTCGTATGTTGGAGAAGCGGTAGAAAGCATTCTGGCTCAAACCTTTGACAACTTTGAATTCATTATTCTAAATGACGGCTCAACAGATCGCTCTGAACAGATATTGAAGCAGTATCAGCAGAGGGATAGGCGCATTAGAATCGTCAGCCGTGAAAATAGGGGGCTGATTGCCACCTTGAATGAAGGAATTAACTGTGCTACAGGGCGCTATATTGCCCGGATGGATGCCGATGATATTGCTCTGCCAGAAAGATTTTCAAAACAAGTGGAATTTTTAGAGACCCATCCCGACTATGTAGTCGTTGGATCAAAAGTTTTATTGATTGATCCAGAAGGTCTACCCATCTGCCCCTTCTCCACCCTGACGGAGCATGAAGCAATTGATGCCGCTCACATGGAGGGTAAAGGAGGAGCCATTTGCCATCCTGCCAGTATGCTCCGGCGAGACGTCTTACAGAAAGTAGGTGGATACCGCCAGGAAATGAAGTACGCTGAGGACTTTGATTTGTTTCTTCGTCTGGCTGAAGTAGGTAAGGTTGCCAATTTGCCCCATATCCTCCTCAAGTATCGAATGCATGCAAATAGTGTTGGCTATACGAAACGCCTTGAGCAAGTGAAGTCTGGTTTTCAAGCACTGAAAGAAGCTCATCATCGTCGATCGCTCGATTTTCAAACTACTTCCATGAATGAACTCATTATTAATAATGAGAGTGATGCTAGCTTGAGTAAAATTCATCGTGTTTGGGCCTGGCAATCCTTGGTCGGTGGAAATGTTAAAACCGCTCGAAAACATGCTTTTCTGGCATTAAAAAACAATCTGATTTCTGTTGATTCCTGGAAAGTTCTTGCCTGTGCCATGAGAGGTTATTAACAGGCAGCTTTATCAAAGCTTCATTCTACGATCCGGATTCTTAAGCTACTTTTGCTCTGCCAGTTTTGTAAAGAAGCTATACTTTCACTGGTATATCTGATCGACTAACAAATCTCCTGAGCACCCGCTGCATCGCCAGAAAATTTATATTCCTGGCTCATTGCTAAAGCCATCTATGGCTCTACACCGGTGTGTTAGGACATGACTCTTCTGGGAGTTTAGTAATAAGCAACGCTTACCACCAAACAAAATCAATATTCCAGGGATTCTGTTTTAGATGAAAGAGTTGCCTACGCTACTCTTTCACCGACAAGCCGGAAGAACCAGTCACCTGGTATATAATCTCCACCTTGTACTATCTGGGCGAGAAGTTGAGTTTGGAGTCAAAGTTAAGTTCGTGGACTAGAGCCACACATCTGAGAGCTTCTTAGATATTCTTTATCTCAAACTAATTTCAAACCCCAGTGAATTTTGGAAAACTCTAAACGTTTTTGAGGATGAGTAGAAGGAGATGAACAAGCCTGTAATCGCAATTGGACTCGATGCCGCTGATCCAGCATTGCTTGAAAAATGGATGTCGCAGGGATATCTGAAAACGATGCGTCGATTGAAGGAAAGCGGTGCTTACGGGCGTTTAAAGACCTTTGACTTCTATCGGGCAGAAACCCCCTGGACTACTTTCTTAACTGGCTGCTCTCCCAACACCACAGGCTATTGGTCACCCATTAAGTATCATGGGCACAACTATGCGGTAGAGGAAATTGAGTCCTATAAATTTGAGGAATATCGCCCATTTTATGCCCTGGCTGATAATCGCCGGGTTGTAGTGGTGGATGTACCCCAGGCTCCCGTATTAGAAGGAATAAATGGAGTTCAGGTTTCAGCCTGGGGGGCGCATTCGCCTCAAACTCCCAGTGAATCGTCTCCTAAGGAGTTATTTCAGGAACTCGTCGCTCGTCATGGGGAACACCCCCTCCTGCGGAAGGATGAAGCAAACATTTTGGATCTGCCAGATCTGCAACGTCTTCAAAGGGGAATGGAGACTGGAATTGCTCGTCGGGCTAAGATCTGCTGCGATTTGTTAGAACGAGAGCCCTGGGATCTGTTTTTGACCGTGTTTGGCGAGGCCCATGTCGTAGGGCACTATTGCTGGCACATGATGCATCCTTCGGATCATCCACTATATAAGCAGATGGGTGCCCAATATTCTGGGGATATGATGCTGGAAGTGTTTGAAGCCATGGACCGGGCGATCGCCGAAATCCTTGAAAAAGCTCCAGAAGATGCTTATGTGGTGCTTTTTTCTGCCCATGGCATGGGGGCAAATATCATGGACATCCCCAGCATGATCCTGCTACCAGAATTTCTCTTTCGGCTGAACTTTCCAGGAAAAATGGGGCTGGCACCAGGTAAGGTGGGCAGTCCCCTCAAGCCTCCAATCACTGGTCAGCATCCGAGAAAAGAGGGGTGGGCCAGCGCTTTATGGAATACAAAGTATGAGCGGAATCCACTCAAGTCTTTCCTGCGGCAGAATCTTCCAGGCAAGTACTTTAACCGAATTGAACCCCTGTTTGGCAAGTCCCTAGAACCGGGCCCAATGTCTCCCTTCAAGCTTTTCTATCAAGGACAGCCTCAATGTTTTCAACCTGCCGTCTGGTACAAGCATCTGTGGCCCCAGATGAAGGCTTTTGCGATTCCTACCTTCTCTGAAGGGTATATCCGTATTAACTTGCAAGGTAGAGAACCCAGCGGTATCGTCCCTCCTTCGGAGTACAATTCTCTCTGTGATGAAATTATTGAGAAGCTGTATCGACTTCGGGATGCCCGCACAGGGCAGCCAATGGTAAAGGGAGTTCTGAGAACGCGCAAGTCGGCAGCAGATCAGGATCCTAAATTACCAGATGCTGACATTGTCGTTACCTGGCAGGAAGAATGCGTTACGGATACTGTAGATAGCCCCGATGTTGGACGGATTGGGCCTGTTCCTTACACCCGTACAGGTAGTCACCGTGCAGATGGATTTCTAGCAATTCAGGGACCTGGTATAGAACCAGGTAAAAAGCTCCCCAATGGGCATTCACTCGACTTAGCACCCACCATTTTAAGCCTGATGGATATAGCAATCCCCCAGCACTTTGAAGGTAAGCCTCTGGCGCAGCCCCCTTCAATGGTGCCCGCAAGCTAAGAGTATAAGTAGCTGGGTGCAATTAAATTAAAGATGGTTTTGGAGGTGGAGGGAGTGCCCCCCCTGTCTGGGGACAACACCCCTACTCCTCTTGCTTCCAGTTAATTATGCC
>JAIMBL010000247.1 GCA_023511615.1 Leptolyngbyaceae cyanobacterium HOT.MB2.61 | reverse complement strand
ACGCGTCTCGTGGGCTCGGTGTTGTGTATAAGAGACAGCCCTGCCTGGGGGCAACGCCCAGACTCCTCCTTCTTCCAACTAATGATGTCTACCTACTTATCGAGATTCTCCTCATGAGAGGAATTAAGATTGTTGTTTGGTTCCCCATTCCAGGGAGCAAAGAAAGGTAGCAGGGCAAGCCCAGGCACAGCGGCTGCCAGGGTGATAAGGAAGAAAAGGGCCCACCCCGGTTGCACAGCTCCTGCCAGGATGGGTGTGGATTGCAGAGGAGCCTGGGTCAGGCGTTGGGCCAGTTCCCCACTGGCTGGACCTGCCAAAAAGTCTCTCCCAACGGCCATCAGGCTGGATAACAGGGCAAACTGAGTGGCTGAAAAGCGGGGATTGCAGAGGCTCATCAAGAAGCCGAGGAATCCAGCTGTTCCCAGCCCACCACAGAAGTTTTCGAGATTCACTGCCAGGACAAGGGCGAGGTAACTTTTGCCCACCACCGCTAAGGCAAAATATCCCAGGTTGCTAATGGCTTGCAGCCCTCCAAACACCCAGAGCGAGCGGTTGATTCCAAGCTGGCTGAGGAATGCTCCACCGGCCAGCGTTCCAACAATGGTGGCAATCAGTCCCATCCCCTGGCGGATATTGCCAATGGTGGCATCGGCAAAGCCAAGCCCCTTTCCACCTAGAAAGGGAACGGCCATTTTAGCCACCATGGCATCGCCTAACTTAAACAGAATGATGAAGAGGAGGGTGAGCAGCGCGTGTTGCCAGCCTTTGCGACGGAAGAATTCGAGAAAGGGCTGAACGACAGCCTGTTCCAGGGTTTCGGGTGGGCGATCGCGGTGAATCGGTTCCGGTGCCCAGAAGGAGACGCACAATCCCACCAACATCAGAAAGGCCATCAAGCCATAGACCCAATGCCAGGTGAGGCGATCGGCCAAGTTGAAGGCAATCCACCCGGTCAGCAACAGAGCAATCCGGTAGCCCAGAATGGTGAGAGAGGCTCCGGCTCCCATCTCTCGAGGTTTCAGGGCATCTACACGATAAGCGTCGATCGCAATATCCTGGGTGGCACTCAAAAAAGCAATCCCCAGAGCCGTGAGGGCCAGCAGTTGTAAACTCAGCGATCGCGGTGAAGCCTCCTGGTTCACAATCATTGCCATCTGGAAAGCGATCGCCAGAATGACGACAAACAGCCCCACCTGCGATAGCGCCATCCAACCCCGCCTGCGCCCCAGAACAGGTGGCACAAATCGGTCTAAAAACGGCGACCAGAGAAACTTGAGCGAGTAGGGCAATGTCACCAGGCTGAACCAGCCAATCGTACTCAGGTCCAGTTGAGCTCTGGTCATCCAGGCCCGGAAGGTATCATCAGTCAGCGCAAATGGTAACCCAGACGAGAAACCCAGCAGCAAAATTGCCGCCATCTTCCGGCTTTGAAATACCCGCAGGAGCGATCGAATTTCTTTCACAGTTCAGGGCAACGGCTAACAAACACAGGCGACAAACGCAGCATGTAGCCATCATGCCATAGACCGAAACAATCGATAGCCGTCGCCAGATTGCTTAGGACATTGGGTTTGAAGGGGGTGTAGGAGTTCACTGCAAGCCGTCCTAAGCTTAGTGACTATGGCTACACTCTGTAAGAATTTGCGGCTGGGATAACGCGTTCATGCGCTGACGGCGACGACGCTCCCAGACCTTCGGAATGACCCGTATATGACGCTTAAAGCTGCTCCACTCTTCTGGACTAAGTTCAATCTGCTGCCAGGTTGGGCGTAACAGTAATCGCTCAGACCAGCCATTTAATCTTGGATAGCTGGTCAAAGCAATCCCCAAAGATGGCATTCGATAAACGAGTGTTCCAGCGACAATCTCGGCCAGTGTCAATTGTTCACCAGCGAAATATGTGGAGTCGCCCAACAGATTTTCCAAAAAACTCAATGTATTGATTGCCCGTAGCCGGGCATACTCCAGATTTGCTGATTCCTCACTTGAGCCCTCATCGTGAACGAGTAGCTTGATCACCGCTGGCAACAATTCATTCAGTGCGACCATCTGCACCATCCGAACCTTCGCCAAAGCTATGGCATTTGAGGGCAAAAGCGGTGGATCAGGATACCTCGCTTCTAAGTAATCCAAAATAGCCAGAGATTCAATTACCCGAAAGTCACCATCCACTAAAACTGGGACATGACTAAAGGGATTTAGAGCCAGAAATTCAGGCTCAAATTGCTCACCACTTAAATCAACCGGGATTAACTGAAACGGAAGTTGCTTTTCCAGCAAGGCTAACCATACAGGGCGGGAATAAACAGAGGGACGGGCATAGTAAAGCTTTAGCATAGGATCCTGTAAAAAAGAGAACAGTGAAAAATGAAAACAGTAGAAAAGAGACCGGTCAGTTTGTTTTAACTCAAAAAAATTTAACTGAATGCTGCTAAGTCTTCCACCAGGAAAATTTTGACGGGTCGCAGATCCTCAAAATTTAACCCTCATCAGCTTCCTGGGTATTCGCTACCCGTCAAACTAAATTTGACAAAGCACCAATTAATTAGACCTGATTAAATTGCGGATGCAATGGGTTGGGTTGAAGTATGAAACCCAATGCCTGCAAGGGTTACGCTACGCTAACCCAGCCTACAAATAATTAGTCCAGTACTTAGTTGAATGTAGGTTTTGAGGTACCCCAGCGTTTGCTCCAGATAGGACGCATCACCATACAACTTGCTGAGTATTACCCCTCCTTCAATGGTTGCGATTAAAATTGTGGCAACAGCCTCAGCATCAACGGTTGACCGCAATTCGCCACGTTCAATTCCTTTATTGACAATCCGTTGAATCAAACCGCACCATCCGTCCATTGCCAGTTGGGCTTGTTTACGCAGGGTTGGATGAGTATCGTCACTCTCTATCGCCGTATTGAGAATTGGACAACTACCCTGAACAGGCGGATCATCCAACATCTGTTCATCCAACATCTGTTCATAAAATGCTCATAAAAATTGAGGATTGCAATCAAGCGATCCACTTCACTCTACCCCTTCCATCACCGAACCTGCTAAATTACACCTACCGATGAATCCTGTCACCGATCCCTATGCCTGGATTGAATCGGCTCTGGAAACCATCTATCAGGCAGACTGGTACCGTTCTGTGAAAGCTATTCAGGGGCGTCCTGGGGCAGTGGTGCAGTTGGAAGGAAAGCCCGTCATTAACTTCGCCAGTAATGATTATCTGGGGCTGGCGGGCGATGAACGGTTAGTTCAAGCGGCGATCGCCGCCACGCAGGAATACGGCACGGGTAGCACGGGTTCCCGTTTAATCAGTGGCCATCGAGAATTACATCGGGAACTGGAACGGGCGATCGCCCGCCTCAAACAAACAGAAGATGCTCTGGTTTTCAGTTCGGGTTACCTGGCTAATTTGGGAACGATTAACGCTCTCGCAGGCAAACGCGACCTGATTCTGGCTGACCAGTACAACCATGCCAGCTTAAAAAATGGTGCTATCCTCAGTGGGGCAACGATTTTGGAGTATCGCCACGGGGATATTGAGATAGTGAAGCGGATGCTGGAGCAACAGCGAAACGATTACCGCCGCTGCCTGATTTTGACCGATAGCGTTTTCAGTATGGATGGCGACCTCTGTCCCCTGCCGCAGTTACTGGATCTGGCGGAAGCATCTGGTTGCATGTTGCTGGTAGACGAAGCCCACGCAACAGGAGTTTTAGGCGCGACGGGGGCAGGCTGCGTTGAACACCTGGGCTGTAGCGGGCGTTCCTTAATTCAAATAGGGACTCTCAGTAAAGCCCTGGGCAGCCTAGGAGGTTATGTTGCTGGTTCCGCCAACCTGATCGATTTCCTGCGAAATCGAGCCTCCAGTTGGATTTACACCACTGGCCTGTCTCCCGCAGACACTGCCGCAGCCCTGACCGCCATCCAGATCATCCAGCAAGAACCGCAACGGCGCACCCAACTCTGGCAAAACGTCCACTGGCTAAAACAAGCTCTGATTGATGAATTAGGATGCGTACATGACACCACCCCTATTGCTCTACTCCCCTCCACCTCCCCCATCCTTTGCATGCAGGTCAGCAGCCCTGGCACCGTACTGAAGTTGGGGCGATCGCTCCTCGAACAAGGTATCTTTGTCTCCGCCGTTCGTCCCCCCACTGTTCCCACCAGTCGATTGCGGATTACCGTCATGGCAACCCATGAACTCGCCCACCTGGAACAGTTCATCACTGCACTGAGAAGCAGCCTTCAAAATTTGTTACCCTAGCTTAAGCACACTTGGGGACGCAACAACGGTGGACATTCAAATTGGAAGAGGCAAAGTCGCCCGTAGAGCTTATGGTATTGACGAAATTGCGCTGGTTCCGGGACCACGCACCCTCGATCCATCCCTGGCTGATACTCGCTGGCGGATTGGCGGCATTGAGCGAGAAATTCCGATCATCGCCAGTGCAATGGATGGTGTGGTAGATGTGCAGATGGCAGTGGAACTCTCCAAACTGGGAGCTTTGGGAGTGCTAAACCTGGAAGGGATTCAGACTCGCTATGAAGACCCGAATCCCATCCTGGATGAGATTGCGTCGGTGGGGAAGGAAGAGTTTGTCACTTTGATGCAACGCCTCTATGCTGAGCCGATCAAACCTGAACTGATTGAACAACGGATTCGAGAAATTAAAAACCAAGGGGGAATTGCCGCTGTCAGTGCCACACCTGCGGGTGCAGTGAAATATGGAGCAGCAGTTGCCAGAGCAGAAACCGATCTATTCTTTGTGCAGGCTACCGTTGTCTCGACAGCTCACCTATCACCGGAATCCATTACTCCCCTGGATCTGGCCCATTTCTGCCAGGAGATGCCGATTCCAGTAGTGCTGGGCAATTGTGTCACTTATGAGGTTGCCCTGAATTTGATGAAGGCAGGGGCAGCGGGTGTCCTGGTTGGGATTGGACCGGGGGCCGCCTGCACTTCCCGTGGCGTTCTGGGGGTGGGGGTTCCTCAGGCAACGGCGATCGCCGACTGTGCCGCTGCCCGCGATGATTACCACCACGAAACCGGCAACTACGTTCCCATTATTGCCGACGGCGGACTGATTACTGGCGGTGACATCTGTAAATGCATCGCCTGCGGGGCCGATGGAGTGATGATTGGTTCTCCTTTCGCCCGCGCCCAGGAAGCTCCGGGAAGGGGCTATCACTGGGGAATGGCAACTCCCAGCCCCGTCCTGCCCCGCGGCACTCGCATTCGGGTGGGTACCACGGGCACCCTGGAGCAGATTCTACGCGGACCTGCCCAGTTAGACGATGGCACCCACAACCTCCTGGGAGCTCTGCAAACCAGCATGGGTACCTTGGGAGCAAAAAATATCAAAGAGATGCAGCAGGTTGAGGTGGTGATTGCTCCATCACTGCTGACAGAAGGAAAGGTTTACCAGAAAGCCCAACAGCTTGGGATGGGTAAATAGCCATCATGAACAGCGTCCAGCGTCACGAATAAAAAATAAGGGACAGGGGCAATCGAGGGGGTTATTTCCCAAATCAGGGTGAATATTTCTCTCCTGAACATTCTGATCCAATTCTTAAGAGTTTCTCTACTCTTCTTAAGAAACTCTGGAAAAGCAAGATTGGTCGTCTAGAATAAAGAAAGCGGAGACGCATGTTTCCGTTCACTCCTCACACCACACTCCGCCTGAACGTTTCGTTCGGGCGGTTCCTTCTTAAGGTTGTTATTTGTTGGTTGTTAGTTGTTAGGGGGGGGAATACAGCCATCCTTTCTAGAGTTTGAACGGGAGTGCAGGGGTGGAACCTCTGCGTGGGGGGCGAAGCCCCTGCACCCCCTCTGTTCACAACCTATTTGTGAACGCTCTTGTGAACGCTATATAAAATCTTCCTGCTTTACAAAGCTTTGCCAAAAGAGTTGATTGCTTCAGAAGAATTTGAGCACGTTGAAATGCTTTAGTGACAACATAAAGAACTTCATGGAAGAGTCGCCTTAAACGGTTGGGTTGGAACTCAGTTCTCGCCTGTCGCTTGCCAAAAGAGCCAAACAGTATAGAATCAGGTAAGTACAAGCGCCTTTATAAATTGGTCTTTGAAACAATTTTGCTGGGGCGTGTTCGTTGAAATGATTTAGGCAAGGATTCCGAGAATGTCAGCAGCTGCGTCTGTTACAGATTCCACCTTTAAGCAAGAAGTTCTTGAGAGCGATGTTCCTGTTTTAGTAGACTTTTGGGCCCCCTGGTGCGGTCCCTGCCGTATGGTGGCACCAATCGTCGATGAAATTGCGGCCCAGTACGAAGGACAGGTCAAAGTCGTTAAGGTCAACACCGACGAAAATCCAAGCGTCGCCAACCAGTATGGCATTCGCAGTATCCCGACACTGATGATCTTTAAGGGAGGTCAAAGGGTCGATATGGTCGTGGGTGCGGTTCCAAAGACAACATTGTCCAATACGCTTGAGAAGTATCTTTAAGCTCTCCTCTACCAAGGTTCAAGATTTCAGCGCCTCAGGTTTCTGCTGGGGCGCTTTTTAAATTGAAGTTTGCAAGCGTCACGATGGTAATTACGACAGTTCTCCCAGCTTGCCGGTGAAAGAGTAGCGTAAGCTACAGGACTTGGCAAGTTACAAGTAGAGGAAAATAGAAACGACCTTCTACCCCAACCTGGCGAGATTGATGGTTCCCTTTGTTGGCATTCCTGAGACGATCGCCAAAGGCATGAGTGCCTACCGAGAAGTTTTTT
>JAIMBL010000246.1 GCA_023511615.1 Leptolyngbyaceae cyanobacterium HOT.MB2.61 | reverse complement strand
TTGTTTGAGATGAAAGAGTAGCATAAGCTACTCTTTCACCGGCAAGCTGGGAGAATCGCCCACTTGAAGTAAATAGAGATTCATTCATGGCACAACGACTTAAGCGATGGGAATCCCCCCGTCGAGAAGGACGGAACCATAAAGGCAAAGGTGGCTCTGCCCGTCAACGTCAGAGACGAAAACAGTTTCAGGTATTGCGACAGCGACTCAAAGATCAATCCCATAATCCAAACGATGCGTCTAGCAATCAAAAAGCAGAATCAAAAAGCAGAAAGGGGAGGCAACACACCTCCCCTAATTTTTTGCATAAATCCAGTGCCCAACCTTTTACTCCCTACCCCCTATTTTCTCCAGATTGCTGAATAATTAATTCCTCAAAAGAATGTCGATCGCTATCACACTACTTGCTCCAGTAATGGGAACCCCAAAGAGGGGAATCAGAACAATAGGAAAGGTTGCAATGGTTTCCATCAATGGCACCTGTAACAACGTAAATAACAGCCCCGTTCCAACAGCTACAGCAAAATCTAGCAGGCTGAAAAGGTGGAACACCACATACTTACCAACGCTCTCCTTCAACATCAAAATCAGCGACACTGAAAAACCAACAGCGATGTCACCATAGCCCGCATTAGCTACAAACCGCTCAGGTAAGAGATGTTGACTACCGTAGTACAAAAATAAAAACCCTGCAAAAATCCGCCACAGGTGTAGAACGACGAAATACTTAGGATGAATTGAAGATAGGAAAGCTTTAACACCAGGGTTGCGGTAATAAAACGCTAACAGTCCGACAATTCCACCAATCACCAGGAGCGCGATCGCAGGCCCCGGTAAGCAAGTGAACCAGCCCAGGTATCCAGCAAGCGAAACTGCGATCGCCCATATCACTAAAGCCATACCAGCACGTTTTCCCAGGGTTCTAAAGGATTTCTCATTGACTAAAATCATTTGCCTCTCCTTGATTAAGTGTACATACACATTTTTGGGGCCAAAAACTGGGCTCAAAAACCTTCCTCAGGAAGCAAGGGATACAAGTTTGGACAAACCTTGCAGCAAAAGGCTCCACTGCTCCTGCCCCAACTCCTCTACAATGGAGACCTGTACTTTTTCCCACAAGGGCAATGCCTTTGCCAGCGCCGCACACCCCGCCTCTGTCAAATTCACCACTCGCGTTCGCTGATCTTCACCCGGCTGAATTTGAACCAGCCCCCCCCTCTCCAATGGTTTGAGGTTGCGGGTCAGAGTTGTCCGATCCATCACCAATACCTCCGCTAGACGGGTCATAGTCATTGAACCTGCAGAAGCAAGAGCCACTAGAAGATTAAATTGACTGACCAACAGACCACTGGGTTTCAATGCCTCGTCGTATAGCTGAGTAATGACACGCGATGCCTTACGAACATTCATGCAGGTACAGGAGGTTGCCGCTGTACGGAGTTGAGCTTTATCCAGGTAAGGGGCAAGTGTACTCATTATTTAAGTGTATATACACTTATTAAAAATGTCAAGCATGACAATTTCTGGCTTGTTGTGAGTCGTTGCAGACTAAGCTGAATCTTTGGCTGCTTCAAGGTTGGTGTGGTCTTCGAGATAATCCAGCAGCTTCAGGAAATCTGCTTTGGGAAACGATCGCCCCGCAATTTCTCGAAACGCCAGTTGGGGTTTAGACCCTTCAACCAGATGGTAACCCCAATAGAGGAGCTGCTTGCTAAAGCGAATAGCTACCATTTCGGGATCAATGTAATGGCACCTTTTGTCATCCACCGTGAGTTCCTTAAACTCCGTCTTCAAAATGTCGTTCAAAACTTCATTTCGTCTGTCTTCATCGGCGTGATAGTTATTAATCAGGACAAACAATTCTGCCTGACTATTAACACGCCGAATAGCTTTGAACGTCCGCTTAATCACATCTGCATTTTTGTTAATGCCCAGTGGGTTTAGTGTGGTTGGAATAATGCAATAGTTAAACCGTTTGATGAACTCCTCCGGGTTAGCATCGTACTCCGGACTGCAATCACAAATCACAATTTTGACATCAGGGTAATCCTCCTCGCGCCACTCACTGTGGTTAAGAACAGTAATAGTTGCGCCCAAACTTCCTCTCGGCCCAGGCAGATATACCCCATCCCCTAGCAACTTCCGCAAGTTACTCTGCCTGTCCAGGTCTATCAAAATAACGTCATAGCCATTTAAGGCAAAAGCGCCTGCTAAATGGGCACTGATGGTTGTTTTTCCAACCCCGCCCTTGCATGTGAAAACACCAATATAGGTCACTTCCTCTTTGGGGGTTGGAGAGGGTTCTTCCAGTTCCCAAAAGATCTGGTCATCTTTGAAAGTGCCCAGGGAAATATCAATGACTTCTTCCGTCCGAATGTAGGTAAAGACAGAAGGGCTAAATCCAGAAGTGGAAATCAAAAAACCTCTAGTAAAACGGGCTCCCTCAGGCTGTTCAAGAAAATCAAGGAACTTTTCTAAATAGCCAACATGGACCTTCGCTTTGTGATTACGCAGCTGAACCGCGACACACTCTTCTCCCCGTTCCATCTCGAAGGTGTAGTCCCTGGTGTCGGGTAGGGCGGGCTTCACCTGCCATCCATCTCGCTCAAAGAGCGAAATCACTGTTTGTTCAAGGTCGAGCGAGTTGGCAAAGGGCATAGGGGTCGTCAATGGATGTCCGCTATTCTTCGTACCATATTACGCTCTGTAACGCATTTTGTGGCTTTCAAGCTGTATGGAGGAAAGGGCTAAATATCACCTTCCCCCTCGAATAGGGTTCTCAATGGCATGGCATGGAGTCCATAAGTTTCATTGAGATAACGAGAGAGAACATCACTTTGTCCGTGGGTGACGTAAACCGTTTTTGCACCTGTTTGCAAAACCGTATTCACCAGACCCTGCCAGTCGGCATGATCCGATAACACAAATCCACGTTCGTAGCCTCGCCGTCGTCGGGCACCCCGTACTGCCATCCAACCAGAAGCAAAGGCGGTTTGGGGTTGATAGAAGCGCTTCATCCAACTGGAGCGATGACCGGAGGGCGGAGACAATACCAGATCACCTTTGAATTTGTAGCTCCGGGCCATCTCGGAAGCAGGAATGGTTGGCACCATCTCAATCCCAACTTCACGATAGATTTCGGTGAGGACGTGGATCGCGCCGTGTACGTAAACAGGCTGGTCAGTGAATTTTCGCAGTTCACTTAAGATACGCTGGGCTTTGCCAAAGGCGTAGCAGAACAGAAGCGAGGGTCTATCTAAGTCGGCCTGCCACCAATCGTAAATTTTGCGGCAGGTTTCCTCGCCAGAGTCCCATTTATAGATGGGTAAGCCAAAGGTAGCTTCGGTAATAAACGTATCGCAGGGAACAACCTCAAAAGAGGCGCAGGTGGGGTCGGCACAGCGTTTGTAGTCTCCAGAGATGACCCAGACCTGATCCTGGTGTTCCACCCGAATTTGGGCAGAACCAAGGACATGACCAGCGGGATGGAAGGAAACCCAGGTATCCCCCAGCTTGATCTTCTCGCCGTATTCAACGCCCTGCAAATTAACGGAGTCGCCCAGGCGCTTTCTCAAAATTCCTTCCGAAATCCTGGTGGCCAGGTAACGGTTGGAGCCAGAGCGGGCATGGTCAGAATGGGCATGGGTGATGAGGGCAACATCTACAGGTCGCCAGGGGTCAATGAAGAAGCCGCCAGGTTCACAGTAAAGACCTTCTTGCAGAACTGTAATTAATGACATGGAAGGTTTGTGAATTTTTAGGCCAATTCTGGAAGAGACGCGAGGGAATCAAGGGTTTTATTTAGAGGGCAGCTTAGCCGCGTCCAAATTAATCAGGGGTAAGGTGTTGCTACCGCCCATCACCGTCGGAAACTTACCATCCCACTTTTCGATCGCCTGCTTCTGCAATAACTCCGGTGTCAGCGTTTCTCGCAACAACCGTTGGGCTTCCGCCTGTCCCTTGGCCCGGTTGACATTGGCTTCTGCTTCCTGCGCAGCTTCCTGAGCGACATATACCGCTCGTTGTGCCCGTTGCTCCGCAATTTGCTTTTCCTCAACGGCTTTGGAAAATTCGGTAGAGAAGGTCAGATCTACCACGCTGGTATCCAGCACCAGAATGCCGTATTTTTCTAATCGTTCACCCAATGCCATGTCAAAGTCTTGCTTCAGCTCATCCCGCTTGGTGATGGCTTCTTCCACCGTGCGGCGGGCCGCTGCAATTTTGAACGACTCCTGGGTTTGGGGTGCAATAATTTTGGACACGATATTTTGTAGAGTGCCTTGTTTCCGGCGAATTTCAACCACCTGGGTGGGGTCCAGGCGAAAGTTGATGGCGAAGCTGGCGGAGAGTTCTTGCAGGTCTTTGGTCGAACTTTGGGCAGGCACTTCAAACTTCTGCACGGTCACATCATAGACATCTACAGTGGAAACAAAAGGGGGTTTCCAGTGAAATCCTTCCAGCAATGCTCCATCCTGGGCTTTTCCCAGAATGCTGAGTACGCCTGCTTCGCCAGGGGTAATGATGATAAAGGAATTCAGTGCAATAAAAGCAATAATACTGAGTAGAATCAGTCCTACCGTTGTTAAACGGCTTTGTCCTTGAGTCTTCACGCCCATTTTCCTGATACGTCCTATCTATGACGATAGGCGATAGACAGGAGACAATGGACAATAGGCAGAAAGTATTTAGAGTTTCTGCCTGGATGTCTGTATCCATAGCCACCAGTAGTCTGCCAGGCAGATTTTGTCCGAATAATGCCGCTAATTAGCAAAATCCAGGCCAGCACCAGAGTAAATGTAACCGAGGCAACTCCTGGCATGAAAATGGCCGCAATGCCCAACAGAATCAGCAGAATGCTTAAAGCAATCAACCATCCAGTACTTTTGCGAAGCTCCGTTTGAAGATCGGTTGTCATTGAATATAACCCTCATTATGTTAAGAGGAAAATATATCAGTCTATTACCGATATGAACGAGAGCCGATGATTGGTATCGTCATAAAAGGACATTGTGCTTGAGGCAACCGCTTGAATCTGCATGGGAATTGCAATTGACTTTGGCACCAGCAATACTGTTATTGCCCGCTGGAATCGGGCAACTCAACAACCCGAAACCCTGATCTTGCCAGGCCTTTCTTACAAATCAGGGCAAAATCCGCCCTTGATTCCCAGCCTAGTGTATGTAGAGGATGCTGCCAGAGAAGAGGTGATACTGGGACAGGCGGTGCGCGATCGCGCCCTCGACCTTGCCAGCGATCCCCGCTTTTTTCGTAACTTTAAACGGGGTATTGGTGCCTCTGTTCAAGGGTTTTTGCCTGAACTGGATGGGCAGGTAATCAGCTTTGAGCAGGTCGGTCAGTGGTTTCTGACCCAGGTCATTCAGCAGTTAAAAACTATTGAACCGGAGGCAGGGCAGTCCCTGGTGTTCACCGTTCCGGTAGACAGCTTCGAGACTTATCGGCTCTGGCTGGGGCGAGTGTGTGAATCTCTCCAGGTCGAACAGGTGCGGATGCTGGATGAGCCAACCGCCGCTGCTCTGGGTTACGGGTTGACTGGCCGAAAAACACTTCTGGTTATTGACTTTGGAGGAGGAACCCTCGATTTATCCCTGGTGCAGTTGGATGCTGGCGCCGGTGAAGACCAGAACAAACCCCTCGGCTTTATCCTCAAATGGGGACAAAAATCCTTTGCAGAACAATCTGGGCAGAAGCCAAAGATTGCTCGTGTACTAGCAAAAGCAGGGCAAAACCTGGGTGGATCCGATATTGATAATTGGCTGGTGGACTACTTTGCCTCAACGCAGGGGGTGGCCATAACCCCGCTCACGACTCGACTTGCCGAGCGGCTCAAGATTCAGCTTTCTCTGCAATCCCAGGCCCAGGAAGTTTATTTCAACGATGAGACGTTTGAAAGCTACGAGTTGCAACTGAACCGCTTCCAGTTTGAAGAAATCTTGAAACAACATGCATTTTTTGAACGCCTGGATGATTGCATGACTCAGGTACTTCAGCAGGCCCGCAGGCAGGGATTGATGGTAGAAGATATCGATGCGGTGCTGCTGGTGGGGGGGACTGTGCAGATTCCAGCGGTGCAGACCTGGGTGCAGCAGTACTTTGACATGGAAAAGATTCGCTGCGAAAAACCCTTTGAAGCGATCGCCCAGGGGGCCCTCCAACTGAGTCAGGGAATTGAGCTAAAGGACTTCCTCTACCACAGCTACGGCATTCGCTACTGGGATCGACGCAATCAGTGCCACAACTGGCATCCCCTGATTCGGGCGGGGCAGGCGTATCCCATGCATAACCCGGTAGAACTGGTGTTGGGTGCCTCTCTGGATAATCAGCCCAGCATTGAACTGATTATTGGTGAAATGGGGACAGACGCCGATCAGACGGAGGTTTACTTTGATGGCGATCGCCTCGTTACCCGCCGGATTGGCCCCGGTCAAACTCAAGTCCAGCCCCTGAATGACCGGGAAGGAGCCCGCAACATCGCGAAACTTGATCCCCCTGGTCATCCAGGCAAAGATCGGATCAAAGTCCTGTTTCGCGTCGATGATCAGCGATTCCTCCGCATCACTGTTGAAGACTTACTCGCGCTTCGTACCCTGCTAGAAGATCAGCCCGTGGTGCAGTTGAGGTAATGAAGTGAGGCGACATCCCCCAGGCGACAGGCAGGCAACTCAAAACTCAAAACTCGAAACCCCCACTATCCAGTTATCTACTCATCCACCCACCCGCGCTCCCGTTGATATTTATAGCTGTCGCCAGGTTGCTTAGGACACTGGGTTTAAGGGGGGTGTGGGGGCGAAGCC
>JAIMBL010000245.1 GCA_023511615.1 Leptolyngbyaceae cyanobacterium HOT.MB2.61 | reverse complement strand
GTGGAACCCCTGGCTGGGGGCGAAGCCCCCACACCCCCCTTAAACCCAGTGTCCTAAGCAACCTGGCGACAGCTATACTGACTATCGAGCCAAACGGGTTGAGTACAATGGGTTGGGAATTCCTGAATACTGGATTGTTGATCCCCTGGAAAATCGGGTGACGATTTTCACCCTGGTGGAAGGTCTGTATGAATCAGACGTGTTTACTGGTGCTAACCCAATTCGGTCTCAGACCTTCCCAGAACTGAGGTTGACCGCCGCCCAGATTTTGGGAGAACCGAGTGGAATCGAAGGCTTATAGATAAACAGCACTGATGGATAGCGAATTTCATCTCCAGGTCAATTCAACAAATCGGTCAGGCAATCGATGTTTTGCCGTACGGATTGGGCGGAGGTGTGGAGGGCGGCGCGTTCTTCAGGGGTTAAATTCAGTTCCAGCACGCTTTCAACTCCCTGGCAACCCAGACGGCAGGGCACTCCGATGAAAATATCATTCAGTCCGTACTCTCCCTGGAGGTAAGCCGCCACTGGTAACAGCCGCGCCTGGTTGAGTAGAACTGCTTCCACCATCACTGAGGTCGAAGAGGCAGGTGCAAAATAGGCACTGCCGGTGCGCATTAATTCCACTATTTCTGCACCGCCGTTACGGGTCCGTTCCACCAGGCGATCAATGGTAGCCGCATCCAGCAGTTCTGTAATGGGAACGCCACCAACCGTTGTAAAGCGGGGGAGGGGCACCATCAAGTCACCATGTCCGCCTAAAACTGTGGCATTGATGTCGCTGACAGAGACGCCCAATTCCATCGATAAAAAAGTCTGGAAGCGGGCAGAGTCAAGCACACCAGCCATTCCCATCACCTGACGGGGTGGAAGGCCGGTTGCTTTCCAGGCCACGTAGGTCATTACATCTAGGGGATTGGTGACCACAATCAGAACCGCATCGGGAGAGTAGGCGATCGCCTGCTTTGCCACATCCCAGACAATCTTGCCATTGGTTTTCATCAGGTCTTCCCGACTCATACCGGGTTTACGGGGTAGGCCCGCCGTAATCACAATGACGTTGGAGCCTGCAGTATCGGCAAAATCATTGGTGCCAATAATCTGGCGATCATGGCGCTCCACTCCCCGCGCTTCCATCAAGTCCAGCGCCAGTCCCTGGGGGCGACCCTCAATCACATCCAGCAGCACCACATCGGCCATGTTTTTTTCAGAGATGCGCTGGGCCAGGGTGCTGCCAACGTTTCCTGCACCGATGATGGTGACGCGGGCTGTAGCACACGCAATCAAAGGAGGACGTACAACCATAGGTCTGCCTGAAGCTCTCTATGTTGCCATTATGAATCGCCCATCCTGGCGATGGGTGGAAATGGAAAGGAAGGTTAACGATTTATGTTCTTACTCCTCGCCCTATTGCCTATTGCCCGTCGCCTGTTGCCTTCATCTATCTAAAAGCTAAAGGTGGTGCGGATGGTGCCAATAACAAAATCATCGTTGCGATCGTCCTGATCGGGATTCGTAATCCAGACAAGACTGGGAGTGATGGAGATATTGTTTGTAATCTGGATTTTGTAGAAGGCTTCGATGTGCAATGAGAAGTCATTGCCAAAGTTGAGATCCCTCAACCGGGCAGAACCAGGAAGTCCAAGGGCGGCAGGAACCGCACCACCGATCCTGAGGCTACCCAGGTAGGGCTCTCGACCGACAATGATGCCACCCAAGTTGCCCCGCTTGAACAAATCGGGGAAGGCCAGACCAAGACCGTAGTACCAGATCTCGCCATCTCCGGTGCTGATCAGCTTCAGGTCAGTGTATCCGCCAAAGGCATTGATGGCAAATCTAGGACTGATTTTGAAAGACGCCTGAACACCGTAGGAATTGGTGATAGCCGGTACTCCGATTCCAGAAAATACAGAGAGTCCCGTATGTAATGCGTTAGCAGGAACCGTACCTGTAAAGAAGACATTATTGTCGTAGCCCAGGTTGAAGATAGAGTTACCCGACGTGTGATAGGCGTTGACGTAGGTGAAGCCAATCTGGAACCAGTCCGCAGGAGTGACGGTGAGTTGCCCAAAAGCCGCATAGTCTCCATTAAACAGTCCTTCTTTGGCAAGGGGACTGCTGGCGTTGGATGCTAGGTAGCCACCGGCAAGGACAAATTTTCTGCCAGAATCCAGGGCCAGGTTGAGGGCTGCTCCCGCTCCACCCCCAATTCGGTAAATGGGGCTTTCCTGTCCAAAGGTGGTGATGGCTCCACTGCCGCCATCAAAGTCGTCGAAGTAGGGATTAACGGTGCTGTAGGTGTAGTACCCGCTTCTGCCTCCTGCGGCAGCGACAAAGACTCGCAACCGTTCCCCGATGGGAAAGGTGTAATCCAGTCGGTCAACGAAGACAGAGTTGTTGGTCGAGTCTCCGCGGACTGAAAGGGCAGGAGCACCTTCAGCCGTACCCCGGTTGATCGCAGGTGAAATCGTGTTGGGCTGCACCAGGAATGCTTCGTAGTTGCTGGCAACGAGGCGGGTGGTCAACAGATCCTTGCCCGAAAAGCTGCTTAGCAGACTGAGACGGACGCGATCTTGAAAAACCGTGTTGTTGATATCATCAACCTGACTGCCAAAGATGTCACTCACATTGAAAATAACTTCCCCAACCAGTTTAGTAGTGGTGGAGAACTGTTGTTTCTCAAGGGTTGCGGTACGGACTTCTAAGGAGTCAATTCTGCCACGCAGGACCGCTAACTCGGCGGCAAATTCTTCCTGAAGTTTCTGAATCGTGAGCAGATCCTCTTTCCTGACAAAATCAGCGAGGGAGGCAGTCAGAAGTTCACTGATCCGGTCCATACAGGCGTTCAACCCAGCAGCAAATTCGTAGCGGGAGAGGGCACGGTAGCCACGATAGGTTCTATCGGGATAACCAACGATGCAACCATAGCGTTCAACCAGCGATTGCAATGCCTGGAATGCCCAATCTTTAGGGCTAACGTCTGTCAGTTGGGAAACGGAAGTGACTTGGTCCGCAGGGTCAGAATTCTGAGCACTACTTTCGTTAGCGTATCGGCTAATCTGCCGGAGAGAACGGGTAGTGGAATCGCCTGGTGAGGGGGAGTGGGGAGAAGTCGTTGCCTGGGCAAGGAGATGAACTGGCTGGGGTGACTCTGGGGGCACAGAAGGGGAAAGGGGAGGGTCAGCCGATTCAAAAACCTGGATTGTCTGCGCTTCTACTACGCTGGAGGTTGCTGTTGCAGCAGAAGCCGCGCTAACTGAAGCAACGGCCAGCAGCCCAGGAACTGCCAGGAGAAGGTTCTTTAAAGCCTGATTATTAAATGCCATCACTCACTCCTCACAGTTGATAAATACACCTGTCTTGCGATTAAGTATAGAGATCTCTGCATCCGCCTTAAACTAATTTGGAACTTTGTGAAGAATTTTCAATCCCTCGTTGGGGTGGTCGTGCTTCTCCCGCGTCGTTAGTCCAGATATCTTCTGGCTGCGATCGGTCGCGGTGACAAACCCGATCAAGGTCAGGATACGTGATCGTGGCTACTGCCGCTCGAGTGCCGACTACTAAGCATCGCGTTGCCTTAGCGCTACGATTCTCGAGGAAGTGACCTACCGGCCCTCCTGCTTGAAAAGTTGCGGCGTCACCAGGACGTAACACAGTCTCCGTGTCTCCTTTCGATGAGCGTAATCTCGCCTTCGAGGACATAAACCATTTCATCCTCAGCGCTATGCCAATGCTTATTCGACGAACGAGAACCAGGCTGCAGGACCTCGATGCATGCACCGAACTGGGTAAGTCCTCCTGATCTTCTGGCCCCTGAACTCTACTAGATGCGCTGGCGTTGCTTTCAGCAACACCAATGCTCCTGCCGCTGAACTCAGTGTTGAGGGTTAGGCGTTGCTGAAAAGCAGGATGAATTGAAACGAAGTTTCAATCATCCTGGACCTTTTTCATTCCTAGATTCAGCAATGCCTGTCGAGGGTTACTGGTGTGGACCCTGTGGAGTTGGCTTGGCAATAATGTCCACATGAGCCGGGTTTGCGCCCAGGTTGTAAGTACCAGGGGCAGGGAGCAGGGTTGCAGTCACCCTCACTGGTGTGGGTGAGCCAAACAGCAGGGTGGGGATAACCGGAATGCGGACACTATTCTGCCCAGCAGGGATGGTCGCTGTTCCAAACGGTGTACCAGGCAAGACTTCCGGGATATTGACGTAGTCTCGTCCCATCACGGCTGTGCCACTCAACTGGTAGCTCACTTTGAGTTCCACATGGGCCGGTTTGTCAGGGCAGATGATGGTGAAGAAACCATCCTGGCGTGGATTCCTAACGGCGGGTCCGGTTCCAGTAATGCCGACTGTGGGGATGGGTGGAGGAGCGATCGCCTGGTCATGAATATGAATTGTCGCAGGGGTGGCATCCACCATGTAATCAGTTCCAAGACCCAGTTGCAGGGCCAGTGGCTTGGCAACTGTTTCATTCAGGGAACCGAGAGGCGCAACTGGGATTATCGCCTCCGTTTGTCCTGGAGACACAACCACAACGCCGCTCAGCGCCACATAGTCATGACCTTCAATCGCAGCCGATCCAGGAAAGACCCGGTAGTTAACCGCTAAACCTGTAACAGGTGCGGGATGATTCAGTTGAACCTTGAAAGCACCATTCTGTTGGGGGTTGACTTTGCGGGCATCGGCCACTGGAACAATTGTGACGTGCCAGGGCACCTGATCAAAAATTGTGACGGTATCAGCGGGCTTGCCCACCTGGTATTTGCGATCGGGCTTCAGGGAAAGCACCACCGCTCCGGCAAATTTCCCGGCTGGAGGAGCCCCCAGAGGAACCACCTGAAGCTTTGCTTGCATCTGCCCTTCGGGAATGGGCACTTCCAGAATGCCTGGATCCAGCAAAAAATCGACCCCTGCCCCTGCATGGGTCAATGGCGGAGAGTTTCTGTTGTCTCCTAATTCATTGATGCCACATTTCACCACCATACCGCCTGCAGGAGCCGGACGATTCATGCTAAGGGTGAACTCACCCCGTACAGAATTCGTTTTATGGGCCAGGGGTTTGGTCGCCTCAATGCTGGCTGTCGGCAGGACAAGAATCGACGTTTCAACTCTGAAATTGGCCTCGGTGGTGTGCCGTTCTGCGTAAAACAGGTCAAGGGAGTAGGTTTCCCCCTCAGTCAGCCCCAGCGTATCAAGGTTTACTTCTTGTTTCTCTCTGGGGTGAACGCCACCCAGGTCAATGACTAATTTGGTGTCAGTGGCACCAGGCTTGCCGATGAACACCCAGAGATCATCGTCTCCGCGAAACCTGAAAATTTGCCCACGTTTGTATGTGAACTGGCAGTGGGCTTCCAGGGTGAAGTGAAAGTTGTGCTCTTTGCCACGGGCATCTTTACCGGAATTGCCTAGTAGTTTTCCATCGATTGGGAAGAAGCCACCGATCGCCTTTAAAGTTGCATCTTCGTCACTATCCAGGACGTAGGTTCCTGCAGGAGTTCTTGTCATAATCAGCAGAACATCTTCAGTCGTTCTTGGATCACGACCTCTGAACCATTTATTGAAGTTGTCTACACCAGTCGTCCAGGGAACGGTACCACCTGCATAGATGGGTTTGGGCTTATTATCCTTCGGGTCGATCTCAAGTTTGTTTTTCACCACAATGTTAGGAACCAGACGATACCCACCCTGGGTCCGCTCGTCCATTTCAAAATCCGGATGGGGCTGGATGTCTGGGAACAGGGAAAGTGGTTTATGGGTAAAGTCTCGGATAGTTGCCGGAACAATCAGATAACTGCTGGGATCGGTGTCAGCATTAGGGGGCAGAGTTCCAATGGTACGGAGAGGAAATTGGGGGGCAGGCATTCGTAATCTCCTTATAGATGTGTTGTCATCAATTGCTCAAATCTGGGTCTGGAAATAGCTTCCTTCGATACCTGCAGGCATATTTACTTAGCGGTTTTCCTGGCTTGCCATTGAAAGAGTCGCGTAAGCAGCTCTTTCATCTAAAACAAAATTCCTGGAATATTGGATTTTGTTTTGGTTACAACTGCCGCTTATCACCAAACTCTCGGAGAGCCTACTCAACTGAAGGAGGTAACTTCAAACTGTCAGGTTTTGTGCAATAACTTACACTGAAGTAGCGAAGTAGCCAAGTCTAAAGAAGTAGCTAAGTCTAAAATTAAAAACACCCCATATTGCAGGTATTCCGGATAGAGCCCAAAATAATTTAAAGCGGACTAGAAAGGCTTAAATTGCTTCCTGGTAAAGCTTTTAGAAGATAGACTTGCTTAATCCCTGTCACTCATTTGGGTGATTTGTAGTTGGAATTAAGCTTTAATCATAAAGCAAATGTGAGAAATATTGATTTCAAGACTATTTGTAACTAACTCTAATTTGATTTAAAGAGTCAAAGCTGCTTTAGTATAGAAAGATGCATTTTTAGAGAGTGTTTGGTTCTCCCAATCGCAGATAAAAAAGTAGCGAAAGCTACTTTTTTATCTGAAATAAAATCCCTGAAATATTGATCGTGTTTTGGTGATAGGTGTCACTTATCACCAAACTCCCAGGAGAGCCGAGCGTTTGAGGAAGCAGAAGTTGTAATGTGAAATACTGAGAAATCTCCCTCGTCCCCCTTATAGCTACTGGGTATACACCCGTTATGAACGTTGAAGGAGAAGGGCGATCGCAACCCTAGAGTGGGAACTTATACCATTTTGGATTTTGGCTTGGGAAATCATTGCAATCGCTGGTTTCGTCAATCGATCGGCCAAACTCGCAATTTAAACTGGTATGGCTGTCGCCAGGTTGCCCAGGACACCGGGTTTAAGGAGGAGCTATGTTTATTTGTGGTGTATGAGAAAAGGAGAAGAAACGGCGTATCCTGCTGGAAAAGGAAAAAGACCAGAC
>JAIMBL010000244.1 GCA_023511615.1 Leptolyngbyaceae cyanobacterium HOT.MB2.61 | reverse complement strand
AGAGTGCCCAAGGCAGGATAAGTTTTCTCTATAGAGTCACAAGGAGGTTTTGATGGTTTTGGGCTAATTTTGAAGACTGGTGCGTTCTATACCCTCCATCAAGAGATAACGATCAGGTAAAACTGATAGAATTTGTAAGGTTTTTATAACTTTGACCAATGGGATCAACGCGGGCAAGGATTGCGATCGACGCAATGGGCGGGGACTACGCCCCAACTGAAATTGTTGCTGGAGCAATTAGAGCGCAGGAAGAACTGGGAGTTGAAGTGTTGCTGGTCGGTGACCCGGACCAGATCAAAGCTTCGGTCAAACCCTCTGTTAATTTGGCATCCCTTAGGATCGTGCCTTCTGAGGGAAGTGTGGAAATGAATGAAGAACCGTTAAGTGCCCTCAGACGCAAGCCCAAAGCATCCATTAATGTTGCAATGGAGCTGGTGAAGAAGAAAGAGGCAGATGCGGTCGTTTCTGCCGGGCACTCCGGTGCGGCAATGGCGGCTGCCCTGCTGCGTTTGGGACGTCTTCCCGGAATTGATCGCCCTGCAATTGGTGCCGTGCTGCCAACGATGATTCCAGGTAAGCCCGTCATCATTCTGGACGTGGGTGCCAATGTGGACTGTCGCCCCAAGTTTTTAGAACAGTTTGCCTTTCTGGGCATGATGTATTCCCAGTATGTGTTGGGGGTATCCGATCCCAAGGTGGGGTTGCTCAATATCGGTGAAGAGTCTTGTAAGGGAAATGAACTGGCACTGCGTACCCATCAACTTTTGCAAGAAAATACTCAGATTCCCTTTATTGGGAATGCCGAAGGACGGGATGTTCTCTCAGGTAACTTTGATGTTATTGTCTGTGATGGTTTTGTGGGAAATGTTCTGTTGAAGTTTGCTGAAGCTGTCGGTGAGGTGGCCCTGCAAATTTTGCGGGAAGAGCTGCCCCAGGGTTTGCATGGCAAGGTGGGGGTTTCTCTACTAAAGCCCAATTTGCGCCGCATCAAACAGCGCATGGATCACGCAGAGCACGGAGGCGGTTTACTGCTTGGGGTGGCGGGAATCTGCATCATCAGTCATGGCAGTTCTCAGGCTCCAACAATTTTTAATGCCGCTCGGCTTGCCAGGGAGGCAGTTGATAACCGGGTGCTGGAGCGAATTCAATCCTTCCAGACCGGGAAAGAGTCACAGTCAGTGGTGGGCAGTCATCCAGCAGAAACCTGACTGTAGCCGAACTTTCTGGAAACCCAGCGACCGATGGAGAATGGTTTTGAAAAACGTAGGGATGGGCATTGCATTGACAGGGACAGGGGCTGCCATACCCGCCACTTCCCTGGCAAATGACGGACTGAGCCAGATCGTAGAAACCTCCGATGAGTGGATTTCCTCTCGTACAGGAATTCGCCATCGGCGGTTGGCGGTTCCGGCAGAATCACTGGCAAGGTTGGCCGCAGAAGCAGCAAAGGCGGCGATCGCTATGGCCAATCTCACCCCGATGGACATCGACCTCATTCTGCTGGCAACCTCAACCCCGGACGACCTGTTTGGTACAGCTTGCCTGGTTCAGGCAGAATTGGGGGCCACCAAAGCCGTTGCCTTTGACCTGACGGCGGCCTGTTCCGGGTTTGTGTTTGGCATGGTAACAGCGGCCCAGTTTATCCGGGCCGGGGCGTATCAAAATGTCGTCCTGATTGGGGCGGATGTGCTTTCCCGCTGGGTAGACTGGAGCGATCGCCGCACCTGCGTTCTGTTTGGCGATGGGGCCGGGGCTGTGGTGATGCAGGCAAATGACCGCGATCGCCTGCTTGGCTTTGAACTACGCAGTGATGGAACCCAAAATCACTATCTCAATCTGGCATTCCAACCCCAGCCCAAAGAACTTCTGGAAGGCATCACGATTGGGCAGGGCACTTTTCACCCGATTACCATGAACGGTCAGGAAGTCTACCGCTTTGCCGTTCGCCGCGTCCCCGAAGTGATTGAAAAAGCGCTATTTCGGGCCAACCTGACGATTGCTGACGTGGATTGGCTGCTGCTACACCAGGCAAATCAGCGAATTTTGGATGCAGTGGGCGATCGCTTAAAGATTCCGGCTGAGAAAGTCATCAGTAACCTGGCAAAATACGGTAACACCTCCGCGGCTTCCATTCCTCTGGCGCTGGATGAAGAAGTGCGTCAGGGTAAGGTCAAAATTGGAGATATCATTGTTTCTGCTGGTTTTGGAGCTGGCCTCACCTGGGGAGCAACCGTATTTCAGTGGGGACGATAAACACGGATGATCCGAAGCCACCTGTGTTCTTTTGTCTGGTGCAGGTGCGCCAAGTTTTATCGTTCGTGAGTCCGTTATTGCCTATCAATTTACCCGCGAAATGGATGCTACAGAACTAGCTGGTTTGATTACGGCTGGTAGCCCTATTCCGAAGGGTTCCTGTTCAAGTACTGTTCTGGCACAAATTCAGCAGGGCAGCTTGATTTCTCCACAATTGAAAAATAAGTACAAAATTGTGCTCAAAGCTTTCTTGGGAATGGTTTAGAAGCAGGAGCATTGAGAACTTCCATAAGGGACTCCACAAACCCCTACAATAGCTAAACGGTGTTTGTTGGATTGATTGCAGAATGACTAAAACCGCATGGGTGTTTCCAGGACAGGGCTCTCAGTCCGTAGGGATGGGAGCTGACCTGTTCGACCTGCCTGAAGCGAAGGCAAAGTTTGAGCTGTCAGATAAAATCTTGGGCTGGTCGGTTGCCAGGATTTGTCAGAGCGAAGACGATAAAGTTTCTCGCACCCTCTATACCCAGCCCTGCCTTTACGTGATAGAAGCCATCCTGGTAGACCTGCTAAAGGCACGAGGACAGCAACCTGACTTTGTTGCCGGGCATAGCCTGGGTGAGTATTCTGCCCTTTACGCAGCGAAGGTTTTCAGCTTTGAGGATGGGCTGCGGTTGATCAAACATCGGGCCGAACTGATGGATAGCGCCTGTGATGGAATGATGGCTGCCCTTCTGGGATTTGATCGGGACCAACTGGAACAGCAACTACAGCAAACTCCCAATGTGGTTCTGGCAAACGACAATAATGCCGGGCAGGTTGTAATTTCTGGAACTCCAGACGGGGTCGAAGCAATCATTAACAACGTTAAGTCAAAAAAAGCCGTAAAGCTGAACGTTAGTGGAGCCTTTCACTCTCCTCTTATGGCAGCAGCAGCGGCTGAATTTCAAAGAGAACTGGATGCAGTCCACTTCTCACCTGCTCAGGTACCAGTTTTATCCAACGTCGATCCGGCTCCTGCAACGGATGCCAATCTGTTAAAGGATCGCCTCAGTCGCCAAATGACCGGAACTGTCCGCTGGCGAGAAATTTCTCTCAAAATGCCAGAGGAAGGAATCGAAAGAGTTGTGGAAGTGGGCCCTGGTAAAGTCCTGACGGGCATCATTAAACGTACCTGTCCTAACCTGGTGTTAGAAAATATTAGTAGTGCGGCGGATTTGACTAACCTGTAGCGTTCTCCCGGCCTGTTGGTAAAAGATCCCTAAATCCCAAACTTTCCAGAGAGCACCTGAACCAACAGCGAGAGGTAAATCACTGGTGCGTCACCTGATCGCTTATTTTTCGTTAGCAGGCATAATTGGCATTACCCCGCTCTCTTTGACCCGCATGGGAGATGGCTTTTCTTCTGGAGCTCGCCTCACATTATCAGCGCCAGTACCTGATTGCAAGCCTCTGTTTGTCTACCGTACTGGTACTCGTCCGCCCCAAAAGGCTCCTTAACCTGGTGAACGAAATAGGATTGCCAAACGCCCGTCTGGGAAAGGGCATCCTGCCAACCTGGACTACAAAGATTAAATCATTCAAGATTCCTCCTGCCCTATTCTGGTTAATATCGATTCCGATCAATCATTGCCTTCTCAGTCGAGAGTTTACTGTTACAGGTATTCGTGCAGGTCCCAATGTCGGGGCCGACCATCTGCCGTTGATTACCGACCTGGCGATCGCGACAAACCATCAGTCCCCAAGTTTGTATGAGCAGAAATCGTGAACCGTTGACCAGTCTGCTGCTTTACCACTTGTTCAAGTGGTCGGTCGTGAACCCAATGCTGCGGGTCTATTTCCGTGGGCACATCTATGGTGCTGAGAAAGTACCCCAAATTGGGCCACTGCTTGTGGTTAGCAATCATGCCAGCGATTTCGACCCCCCTATTTTGTCTTGCTGCATGCGACGTCCAGTGGCATACATGGCAAAAGAAGAACTGTTTCGCATTCCAGTACTCAAGCAAGCTATTACCCTCTACGGTGCCTACCCGGTAAAGCGAGGTTCTGCCGATCGCAGTGCCATCCGAGCAGCCCTGGCGTCCTTAGATCAGGGTTGGGCCGCGGGTGTATTTATTACAGGAACCCGTACTCCCGATGGACGGGTCACCGATCCCAAATTGGGTGCGGCCATGATTGCTGCAAAAGCTCAAGTTCCACTGCTGCCAGTCAGCCTTTGGGGAACTCACGCCATTTTCCGCAAAGGTTCTGCTTTTCCCCGTCCGGTTCCTGTGACTGTCAGAGTGGGGGATCCGATTTCTCCCCCCTCCTCCACTGAACGGAACGAACTGGAAGCTGTGACTCAACAATGTGCCGATGCTATTAACGCCATGCACGACCTGGGAAGGTGAGAAACAGGAGCAGCCCTTTTCATTCGTGGTGCTATACACAATCGATTGTGGCGACTACAGGAATTCCTGTACCAGAACGTAAGGTTGGACAATCAGGGCGTTGAATCGCTTGGTCTGGTCCCGGTTCCAGTTTGTCAATTGAGCGAAGGAGGGCTTATGAATCAGGGCTTCATCAATCCAGTGTTGAACGCAGGAAATATCATCGTTTGCGATCGCAAGCCCTACCTCCACAAGGTCAAGTTCTTGTTCAACCACAATCACCGAATCTCGCCGTGCGTGGGGAGCCAGCCAGTTCCACTCTGCTTCATCCAGTGATGCGGTTAGTTCTGCTCTTAAATCACTCATTGATTAATCGTCGGTTGTTAGTAGTAGTTAGTTGCTATCACTTCACTCCTTATGCCTTACTCCTCAACGTCTTCACTGACTTACCTCTGCTCCATAGCGGCTTTCATGTCTTCCACTCAGGGTAGACCCTGTATGTCCAGTCGCCAACCATAGAAGGGCTCTGCCCCCATCTCGCAGCGTTTTGGTGAAGGGTTCAGATGTCCGCTCTGAGGGCACGGGAACGGGTCTAAGATAAATTCCTCGACTGCCGAATACAATCTCGCCGATCATGCGAGAACGGCGCATATGGTAATCCGAGGTAATGAGATAAACGCTTTCAATGCCTCTGGCACGCAGGGTATCTACCAGGGTTGTGAAGTTAGTTACGGTATCAACGGCTGCCTGGTCAATGTGAACCCGCTCCAGATTAACCCCGGTATCGGAGAAAACAGCCCGGGTGTATTCCGGGTTACTACCACTTGAAATCCAAATAGGCAAATCAGGATGCTGACGAGCAAATTCGGCTGCAAAGTCTTCCCGCTTTGTATCTCCCCCCAATACCAACACTGCCTGGGGTTGCTCAAAGTGTCCTCTAACTTCTCGATAACCTACCCAACTGGTAAAAATGAGTATCAGCAGCAGAAACCACCTTAACTTAAGCCATGTTAACCGAATCAGCATCGCAGCACGTTCATAGTTAGAAAGAAGGAAACCAGCTCTATAGGCCGGATTCACCCATTGGACTATACGGGGATAGGCTACCACTTGTTTGTAGCGTTTGAGTTAAGCGTACGGTTAATTTTCAAATTTCCAAGATGATTTTTACTCTACATCTGTATCGAAATGACATCCTGATGAGTATGAAACGGGAGAAGGGAAATCCCTACTGGGATGAGGACGGGGGCTGGGGTGGCTGTTCCTGGGCTTGAGCAATAGTGGCTTTCATCTGGGGGGTTTCTAAAAACTTCTGAGTGTCTGCCAGTAGGCGATCGCCCCAGAGATTCTCTTTCAAAAACTTCAAGTCACTGTAGCGACTATCAAGCTTGATTGCCGATTCCCCTAGCATTAATCCCTGGGTGCGATCACCCCTGGTATAAAGAGCAACAGCGATCGCCAATTGAGGTTCTGCGGCTTTTTTATCAATTGCTGCTGCTGCCCGCCAACGTTTGAGCGCCTCATCCACATCACCCTGCTCATACTTGATGAGACCAATGTTATTAATGGCAGGCCAGAATTCCTTGTCTTGAGCAATCGCCTTCTCATACTGGGCGATTGCTTCAGAATACTGCTTCAGCATCAGGTGAGCATTGCCTAAATCAAACAGAGCACCTGGAACATTGGGTTTGATCTTCAAACCAGCCTTAAGATGCTCGATCGCGGTCGCGTACTGAGCCTTCTGAAAATAGGCCGATCCCAACCCAAACAAAACAGCAGCACTCTTCGGGTCAAGGGTCTGCGCCTGTTTTAGTGCAGCAATTCCCTCATCCAGCTCGTTGGTTTGCAGGTACAACCCCCCGAGGAGTGACCAGACCTCTGGACTTTTGGGCGCAAGTTGGGTTGCCAGACGTGCCCTTGGCAGTGCCAACTCATACTGTTGAAACTGAGCCAACTGTGCAGCCTCTTGAGCTAGGCTGAGACCCTGACGCTCCAGTTTAGTGGGATCCAGCTGGATTGTATGGGGCACAAGTGCCTGCGATAAGGCAGGCTGGGCGACACCCCAAAGCCCTAGCAGAACAAGGAATGAGAGAAAAGAATTACGATTAGGCACGGTTTGGCTTTCAAAGGAGTACAGGTATTGATAGCTTAGTCGATCTCAATTCCATGGTGGCACAAATGTCTGGGGGAAGCGATCGCCAACTCAACTACACCCCGACTAGTGTTCCGCCAGGAAAATTTTGATGGGTCGCAGACCCTCAAAATTTAACCCCCATCAACTTCCTGGGTATTC
>JAIMBL010000243.1 GCA_023511615.1 Leptolyngbyaceae cyanobacterium HOT.MB2.61 | reverse complement strand
CACTTTAGCAGACTTGATCCCGCTTGAAAACTAGGCACAGTAAACCTTTGCTGCTTTTTTCAGCAAGCCCTAAATAATAATTCCCTCCAGGTCGGTACAAATTACCGCATTGCGAACCTGGTTTAGTAAGTTAGCCTGAAACCAGATCTCCTGTTCGGCTCGTTTGCGGCCGGTAACATCCAGAATCACACCATCGTAAATGACATCACTGCTGGGTTGACGTTCAGGACGAGCATTAACCTGAATCCATTTGACCAGCCCTGAAGGAAAAAGCAACCGAAGCTCGGTAGAAAAAGGCTGCAAATCCCTGATTGAAGCAGAAATGGAATCCTGAAGAAGTGGAACATCTTCCGGATGAACAATAGACCACAGAACAGAAGTTTGTAGCGCTGCCTCAGTCGGAAGCTCACAAATTTCGCAGAATTGGGGACTGACATAGGTCATGAGGTGACTTCCATCCGAATGCACCACTCCTCGAAAGATACCCCCCGGGATATTCTCGGTCAGGCGGCGGAACTTGGCTTCACTCTGGCGCAGGGCGGTTTCAGCAATCTTGCGCTGGGTGATATCTTCTATCATGCTGATTGCCATCTGGATTTGCCCGGCGGCATTGACGACTACTGAACAGGTCAAATTTGCCCAGACGATGTAGCCATTTTTGTGGATATACCGCTTCTCCAGGGTATAAGCCTGTCTGCGCCCTGCCAACATCTCTTGAATGAACGGTTGCTCAATCGCTATGTCCTCCGGGTGAGTGATCTGGTGGCAATCCAGGTGCATCAGTTCCGCTGCACTGTAGCCCAGTATTTTGTGTAGCGCCGGGTTGGTCTGGGCCAGCAGAAAATGGGGTGGAAACGTGACCGCAATGCCAATTTCTGCCTGTTCAAAAACGGCACGAAATCGTTCTTCACTCTGCCGCAGGGCATTTTCAATCTGTTTGAATGCGGTAATGTTGGTGCTGGCACCCACAATCCGATAAACACGAGAATGCTGATCCTGTAATGGGGTCAGGCGAGTCAGCCACCAGAGATCCTGTCCCCCAAAGGGCATGTATTCTACATAGGAAATGGTTGCTCCGGCTTTCACACAGCTTTGATAATTTCTGCGGGCAGATGCGGCATCTTCAGGTGGCAGCACCTGTTCTGGAGTTTTGCCCTGGATGTCTTCTGTTGAAAGCCCTGTTAGCCTTGAATGAGCGGGGTTTAACCCCGCGTAGCGGAAGTCACCATTTTCCAGAACATCAATGACAAAAATACCTTCCTCAATCGTTTCATAGATGCTGCGGAGAAATTGCTCTTTTTCCTGCAGAGCAGCTTCTATTTGCTTGCGCTCAGTAATATCGGTGTCAACCGCAGTTACAATCCAGCAATCAGCAACTTCATCGCGCCGGGAAGACAAGGTACAGGCTATCCATCGAAGGGACCCGTCCTTATGATAAAACCGATGCTCTCGATAAACATTTCTTTCGGTAAATAGCTTTTCGTAGGAAGCAGAGATGATCTCTCGGTCTTCTGTGGGAATTCTTGACCGCCACAGGTCTGGATTTGCCTTAAATTCTTCAGGTGTATATCCATGCACAGCCTCAGTTCCAGCTGAGATGTGGAGGTATTCAATGTGGCAGTCAGCAAACAGGCGGAAGCTTGTAATCGAGGCGATCGCACTATTCAAAACATCATTAAGCTTCGCTTCAGACTCTTTCAGAGCCAGCTCCAGATGTTTGCGCTCAGTGATATCTCGACTAACAACTGCGTAGCGATAAATTTGTCCTGCCCTGTTATAGATTGGGAAACTCCGATCCCACAACCAGCGAATAGAACCATCGGGTCGAACAATGCGATATTCCTCATCAAAAAAATCTTCGCCTTGCAGTTCCCGTTCAAACTTGCGCTGAATTCGATCGCGATCCTCCGGGTGCAACAGATCCATCCAGGAATCAGGGTTTTCATAAAGAGCTTCACAGGAATGTTGATACACCTGCTCATAGAGCTGGTTAACGTATAGCAGTTTCCCCGTCTCAACTTCCTTGAGAAGAAAGATATCCTCAATATTTTCAACAATCTGACGTAATTGCTCTTCAGTCTGTTGAAATGCTTCTTCAACCTGTTGAGGTTCATTGTCTTTGCGATCGCTGTGGGCAGTATTGCGGGCGATCGCCACTTGCAAATGTTCGATCAAGGCATGTTGCAATTTTTCAACCGGAATCACCCCGGTTGCCTGTCCCTGCTGATTGATGACTGGCAGATAGCGAACGGAAGATTGCTGAAACTTCTGCCAGATGGCCCCCAGGTCACCCATTTCCGACTCATTCAGCGTAATCAATGGCGGGGTCATGAACGCCGAAACAGGCGTACTGTCTAAATCGGTTCTGCGGGCGATCGCCCGCATCACATCCTGCTCTGTAACCAGGCCAATCAGTTGCCCCTGCTCCAATACCAGAGCGCAACCCACCTCCATCTGGCTCATGCACTGAACTACCTCCATCACTGGAGTATCAAATGCAACTGTTAACAGATGACCTTGGGCATTTTGAATCAGAGAGCCTTGACTTGGAAAACCTGTCTGAGTCACGATTTCCTCTTTTACACAAAAATCAAAAAAGTGATCGTTGAATGGCACTGACTCAAGAGCCTTGAGATAAATCTCAGGTTCAAAGCGGAAACCTGTTAAAACCGGTTCAACCCCTAACAGGCCTACGTTTCAGTCAGTTTCAACTGACTGTAGCTCTGAGCCAAAACTTTAGTTCTGAGCCTGTTTCAGTGCCATTCAACGATAGTTCTATAATGACTGGACTTGGGCTGATGTGGCGATAGGTAAGCTCACCGGTAAAACTGAGATAAGGAGGCTCATTAGTTGTTGGTTGTTAGAGATAGGCTGAGTGAGGAGTAGAAGATGGATCAATCAGCGGCCATTTCGTATTAATCTTTGGGGTGGATCGAGCATTGGTATTATGCAGCTTGAATTTATTCCCATCGAAGAATTCTATTTTGCACTGACTCTGGCAGTGCGCACCTTGGAGGAATTAACCACTCCCGGATTGTCGGAACAGGTTCGAAAACGGTTAGAACAGGAGTGCGGTCAGCCCTCTACCGTAGCCGCTGCCAGCCAGAACACGTACAACTATGTGTTCCGAGTAAAAGAGGTGGACAATAGCCCTGCTCCTCAGCTTATCCTTTCAATCGCAGACTGGCAGGGCCGCCTGCGCCTGAGTAGCGACTACGGCTGGACCTTAGATTCTGATCGCAAACCCATTCGCACTGAAAAATTTGCCCAGCGAGGTGCCTTTTCCCAGCAGGTGCGATCGCATTTACAAGATTGGCTCCAGGTTCCTTTGCTTTAGCAGAGAAAAGGGTGTTGCTGAATAGCAGGATGAAGCCTCAAGCAAGCTAGAAGTGGTTCGCAGAAGGAACGTCTACAAATGTTGTGGTGGCTGAAAAGTGGGCAAGTGAGTCAGCATCCAGAACTCAGTCATCGCTTAGGGCGTGCTCCTGCCACCATCCCTCGCTGGTTAGCCGCTTATCGTCAAGGGGGACTGTCACAACTGTTAGCGACCAAGAGGGCGTCTGGGGCAACCCCAAAAATTCAAGCTGAGGTATTGGCGAAGTTTCAAGCCCGTTTGGAGTCAGAAGAGGGCTCTGGCAGTTATGGCGAGATCGTCCAATGGCTGTCCCAGGAATGCTAGCAGTTTCTCCACCCCTTTGACGCCAACCCGTTGTCGCCATTTCGACAAGACAAACTCGTCGGATGACAAGGAAACTCATGCTGAAACGTTCTCTAGACCTTCTTACCCCTTATTCTGTCTGGCTTTAGCTAGTTTTTCAGGGGCGACTAAGTAGCCATCATGAATATTGCTCTAATGCCTGACTCACATTTTGCAGGCGATCGCGATCTAGCACTTCAATTTGCGAACCACTGACCACAATAATTCCCTCACTGCTAAGATGGTAAAAGACCCTAGAAAGAGTTGCAGGAATCGTACCCAGTGCTGCCGCAAGCTGGCTTTTGGTTAAATCTAATGTAATAACATTGCTAGATTTTGAGCAACTGCCAGATTGCTGAGAACTGACGTTGCTGAGATTGAGTAGATACTCAGCAAGTCGCTGTTGTACATCTTTGAAAGATAAATTTTCGATGACACCGACTAAATGGCGTAAATGCTGAGATAGTCCAATCAGCATATTAATGGCGATGCCAGGATCTTGGTGAAGCAGCTCTAGAAATGCCTGGCGTGGGAAAAAGATGAGTTCAACCCAATCTAAGGCAGCAGCAGAGGCAGGAAATGGCTGACCATCGAGGGCCGCAGCTTCAGCAAAGTTATCTCCCACCTCAAAAATATTAAGGATTTGCTCTTTACCCGTCGGTGAAACTCTAAAGACCTTGACTCGACCCACCTTGACTACAAAGAAACCTGTAGCGGGACTGCCTTGCTCAAAGATGAGTTCATTCTTCTGCCATGTTTGGGGTTGAGCGATTTGGAGTAAACAAAGAACTTGGAATTGGGAGAGTCCATGGAAATCGTTGTGGTCTGCAACCAACTACCCAAATCAGAATTGAATTTGCTCATTTTACGCCACTGCTATCAAGCCTTTTTAATTGGATTCTAGCGATGGGTAGAACGATTCGTTTGACTGTTGACGACCAGAGTAAATGCCTGATGATTTGCAACCTTTATATACAAAGAGAGATGTATTGTAATAACCAATCATCCATGCTGAAGTTGATGTCCTACATCGCTGGGGTTTGGCAACCGCAGGCATGTTGTATAACGGCGATCCAAATTTTGACCAGGCAGACTGGGAAGCCCTGTCGGAGAGCGATCGCGCCCTGTTGCAGGTCGAGTTACGCAACGAATTTAAGACAAATCGGTATGACTCCGATACTGGCGCTTTGACGTTAACCACCGCGCAAATGGCAGGGTTGAAACAGGTCTTTGCCGATTATCAAACCCTGTTATCCAAAGGCTCAGCGGTGCATTTTATCCCCAGGGATTGGTTTACCGATGACACCCAAATTCGGGATGTGACGGCGTTCTTTGCCTGGACGGCTTGGGCGGCCTCGGCCAATCGTCCCAATGCGCCCTTTTCCTACACGGCTAACTTTCCCCATGATGACCTGATTGGCAACCAGGCTCCGGGGCAGTTTGTCATCTGGTCGATGTCTCAGTGGTGGTGTTGATTGCTGGAATTGCCCTCTTCCTGTTTGTGTATCTTACCCAGGAGGATGGGTCGGAGGTGCAGCCCGTGACGGAGCGTCCGGCGATTCGGATTGCCACCCCCAGCCAAAAGGTGACGACCCTGTTCTTTGGTGTGGCGATGGTGCTATTCTGCATACATTGGGAGCCACTGTCTGGACAGGTGGGCATTTAGTGCTGGCCGTCACGATTCTCCCGCAAGCGCTGAAAAACCGCGACCCCGATTGTATTCAGCAGTTTGAAAAACGCTTCGAGAGCTTTGGACTGCTGTCTTTACTTTTGCAAGTCATAACTGGGCTCTGGCTCACCTGGATTTACTTTCCAGGTTTCCAGAACTTTTTAGCTTTTGACTCCTACCTGTCGCAGTATATTGGAATCAAGCTACTCTGCCTGCTGGGAACAGGGGGACTCGCCATCCACGCCCGCTTTTTCATCATCCCCAACCTGACTAAAGAAACTCTCAATTTCCTGGCGTATCACATTGTTGGCGTAACAATCTTAGCGGTATCGTTTGTTGTGCTAGGAACCGGAGTTCGGTTAGGTGGACTGGCATAGATCAACCATCCAAATAGAAAGAGGGGTGTGGGGGCTTGCCCCCGCCTTTATGCGTCACCTTTGCTCTTTAAATTGGTACTACCTGTTAAATTTTCACGCCCTCAACCACACTGATAAACGTCTGGGTTGGAACAATTCGGGTCAGCCTGAATCCTGCTGCTTCAAACAGAGCCCGGTATTCAACTTCGGTCCGTTCTTTTCCACCCGGACACATGACCAGCATGTTGACATCCAGCAGCTTGCCCAGGAAAGGAGCATTTCCGGGGGGAATGACCTGTTCCATGACCAATACCCGACCATTATCTGCCATTGCTTGGTGGCAATTCTTCAAGATAGTGATGGAACGTTCATCATCCCAATCATGGATGATGTGCTTCAGCATGTAGGCATCCGCGCCTGCTGGCACCGATTCAAAAAAGCTCCCAGTTGCCAATTGAATCCGATTGGCAACATCCTGGGCGATCGCCGACTTTGCCCGTTCAATGACCTCTGGCAGATCAAATAGAATCCCTTCCATCTGAGGATTGGAGCGCAAAACGGCGGTGAGCAAGCTACCGTGACCACCGGCTACATCCACCAGTTGACGAATGGAGGAGAAATCATAACTGGCTATGATGGCAGGAATTTCTGAACTTGAAAAGCTGGTCATTGCCCGGTCAAACACCGCTGCCGGTTCGGGATTACGACTAAAGTAGTCAAAAACATTCATGCCAACCAGATTTTCAAATGCGCTTTCACCCGTCTTAATGCTATGCAGAATATTGCCCCAACTGTTGTAATGTTCGCGATCGCCCATCATGATCGACGCATCTCTAACTGAATCAGGAACATCACTTCGCAAACAGTTTGCCAGTGGTGTCAGCACAAATTGTTGAGATTCTGTTTCAGCAAAAATGCCCACACTGGCCAGGGCCCGTAACAGGCGATAAAGAGCCTGTTCATTGGTTCCAGTAATAGCTGCTAATTCCCCACAACTCTTTGCACCATCCTTCAACCAATCAGCAATTCCTAGCCTAGCAGCCGCATAAATACTTTGCGATACCCAGTAAGCTGTGGCCATTTGCAATACAACTATCTGAGGTGGAGGTGTCTCAAGAGATTGAGGTGCAGACGTGATTTCATTTTCAGATAATTTGGTTGACATAGTCGTTGCTTGAAATGTTCTGGTTCAGAATACATTAACAGGTTGGATTTGGACTCTCTTAGATAGGGCTTGCTGAAAAAGTATTTCACGAGCTTTGAGAAGGTTGATGGTTACATCTTGAAACTCGCTGGAACTTAAG
>JAIMBL010000242.1 GCA_023511615.1 Leptolyngbyaceae cyanobacterium HOT.MB2.61 | reverse complement strand
GGCATACGAGATTACTACGCGTCTCGTGGGCTCGGATTTGTGTATAAGAGACAGCGCCCCCACTCCCCTTTCTTCCAATTAATTATGTCTACCTACTTACCAGGGGGAATCTGATTTGCCCAGGATTGAGGAGTCACAGTCAGCCTGCAAGTGCCTGTCCGCAAAACGTTGACGGAGCGGGTGGCTTTGCTGAAACGTCCCGGTTATGGGCCTGTGCGCTATTTCTATCGCATGGAAGTAGATGGGTGAATGGGCTTCTGCCGCGAGCCTCAGCCCTCTCTAACAACTATCTCTAACAACTAACAACTACCCTGACACCTAACCCTTCCCCAGCTTAAGATGCCTCGCCTTCAGTGCCTGCAACAGATGCTTCATAGCGAGTTTAGCTTCTGGCATTTCAGCAGCGGCGTAAAAAGCAGCTTCGCGGGCGATTGTCTGAATCTCTCCCCCTGTGAGGCGAAACTGGTGTGCCAGCCATTCCCAGTTAATATCGGTATGCAAAGGAGTTTGAGGGGGAAAGGCCTGCTGCCACAGTCGTAAACGGTTGACTTCGTCAGGCAAAGGAAATTCTAGGATTGGAGTAATTCTCCTTTGCCATCGAGGTTTCACTGCCTGTTTGTTGGTGGTGCTGAGGAGCGTAATACTCCGCTGCTGCTGACGTTGGTGCAAAAACTGAAGGATTTCGGTTTCTAGGAGGGGCGGGGATTGGCCCAGCCAGATCTGAGCAGACTTGAGCAGTAGAACGGTGGGCGCGTGTTCAGCGATCGCCAGTAGCACCTGACTATGAGCATTGGGAGGCAGTAGCGCCAGATCAACCATTGTGAAGGGAGTGCCCAATTCCCGGGCAATGGCCCTGACTGCCATCGTTTTGCCGGTGCCAGATGCTCCAATCAGGAGGGCGATCGCTCCCACCGGTGGCTGATCGATCCATTCCTCAAATCCCCAAAGCTGATCCACCTGAGAAACAGACTTGAACCGCTGGCAAAGGTGCTGAAGGGCTTCTAGGAGGGTTTGAGGAAGAACCAGGTCAGACCAGGAAGGGGCAGGCTGAGATGGAAAAGACCTGAGCCATGAAGTAGGTGCATCAAAAGTAGTTCCCGATTGTTTAAGTGGTACCGGATGGGAGTGAGCAATGGATAAATTGGGTTGCAGCAATTCTTCCAGAAAACGGACATCCGGTTTGTCCGCCAGCAGAAAGTTAACCAGTGGATCGGAAAGCTTTACCAGCCGCGTGAGAAAAGGCTGTGCCTGATTGGACTGCACCTCCAGCAGTCGATGCCCCAGCAAAACCGAATCCCCGGTCAGGTATTGTCGCCCCAGTCGCCACTCAGCATCATTACGACAAAGAATACGTAGAAGCAAGTCTACCATCGGCAGGCCAGGGTTTCCAGGCTGTTCCGTTTCCTGCAAATAGTTGTAAATCTGCCCATACCGGCGATTGATTTCGGGAGCTAGCGTCATCAGCACCAGGTTTTTCTCAAAGACTGAAAGTTGTAAACGATTCCGCAACAAAGGCAGGCCCAAACCAATCTGCCGCTGCTCACTGGCTTGAATTTTTGCTTCCATCTGTTGCTGATAGCTGCCTTTACTGGCTCTCCGCCGGGGCATCTCTGCCGGAGAGTCATAGGCAATTTCACCTTCCAGACTCACCAATCCCTTCCACCAGTGACTGGTGGCCCGGTCAGCACGGGTACGGGCGAGGCGATCAACCTCCTTTGCTTCCTTCCGTTGCCGTGCAATAGCCAGGCTCAACACCCGATCCAGCCAATTCAGTTCTGCTTTCAGGTATGTCCAGTTATCGGGGAAGGGGTCAACGGAATCGCCTGGCATTGAAGGGAGGGGGGAGGGGTACTTCATGACTTCCCCTTTACTTTCTAGTCTGACTCTGTTGCAGTTGTTCTTGCAACTGTTGTGGATTTCGGGCAGGCTCCTGACAACTCAGTCCCTGGCAAACCAGACCCACGGCACCTGGGGGCAGGTCAGCGTCTAGCTTGCATACAACAGTCGGCAGATACTGAGTAGAAAGCGTCGCAATCTGCTCAGAGGTAGTACGCACCAGGGTGTGGTTTTGAAACCAGTCAAGGGCAGAAAAGAGGCTGGGGCAGGACTGGGGCGATCGCTCCATCACCACTCCAAAGGCCCACAGGGTTTGCTCGGCTCTGTTCAGGTGACTAAGGTCTTCTGTCAACAACGCTAGCCGAACCAGATTGGTAGCAGCAACCCCGTTGGCAGCGGGAGTTGCATTATCTATATAGCTCCGTTCACGCAACAGTAGATCACTTCTGGCATCTGTGTTGTAATAGCCTCCCAACTCCAGGCTCCAGAGAAATTCATCCAATTCCTCTTGCAGCCTTACCGCCTGCCTCAGCCAGTCTTCAGCCTCTTTTGCGAAGGCCAAATTGGCCTGGTGCAGATCGAGTAGGGCTTTAATAAACAGAGCATAGTCCTCTGACTGGGCCAGAACGCCCGGTTTTCCATCGTAATTAACGCGATGGAAACGCCCATCTACCCACTGATGGTGGAGGATAAAACTGGCCGCTTTGTGAGCAAGTTCCAAATATTCACTGTTTTGGAAAACCGTCGCCGCTCGCGCCAGACCCGAAATCATTAGACTATTCCAGGCAACAATCATTTTTGTGTCAGTCACTGGCGGAATGCGCCCAGCCCAGGCAGTAGTTTTGGCTTCCTGGTTGTTACGAGCAGGCGGAAAGGTTGGCAGGACATCGGCAGGCTGCCCATAGCGAGCCTTAAACAGTTTGCCTAGAGCCACTTCCAGCCTATCCGAAAGTTGACCGGGATGCCGCCGCTGCAAGACGTTATATCCCTCAAAATTGCCATCCTTAGTCACAGTAACCTGTTGGCTCAGTTCTGCCAGTTCTTCAGCTGTAAGTAGGGATTGCAACTGGCGGTAATCCCAAACGTAGAAGGCACCTTCTTCAGGTTCGGCTTCAGTGGGATTGGTGAAGCTATCAGCATCTTGAGCCGCGTAAAAGTAACCTGTGGGAGCAGTCATTTCTCGCTTGAGCCATTGAACGGTGAGAGCGATCGCCCGTTCAAACGCCGGTTCCTTCACCCCCGATGCCCACAGATTTGCCAGGTATTCCACAATCTGCCCATTGTCATAGAGCATCTTTTCAAAGTGGGGTACCGTCCAGGTTGGGTCTACGGTGTAGCGATGGAAACCACCCGCAACGTGATCAAAAATGCCACCCAGAGCCAGATCTAACCCTCGTTGTGTGCTAACTTCACCAGCGTGAGGCCCTAACTCAGGAAACCGGGACGCCCGCAGCGCGGCTTCCGCATAGGGAACCATCGGGAAGCTAGGACCTGGCGATTTTGCAGAGATAATCCCTGTGCTGGTTTGCAAACCTTTTTTCAAGAGATCCGGACTGAGTTCTTGAATCGGTTGCAGGTTCGCTACACTCTGCAAATTGTTCAGAATTTCCCCCTTAACCGATCGCAACTTATCTTTTTGAGTATCGTAGTACTGACGGATGGCCTGCAACACCTGCAAGAAGCCAGGTCGCCCATAGCGCGGTTCGACCGGAAAATAGGTACCGCCATAAAAGGGAACCAGGTCCTCAGGAGACAGAAATACATTGAGGGGCCAGCCACCCTGTCCAATCATCATCTGCACAGCCTGCATGTAGAGGCTATCCAGGTCAGGGCGTTCTTCTCGGTCCACCTTAATTGGCAGAAAGTGGGCGTTCATATAATCAGCGATCGCCCTATCCGAAAAGGCTTCCCCTTCCATCACCGTACACCAGTGGCAACTGGAATAACCAATAGAGAGAAAAATCGGTTTATCCTCTCGCCGCGCTGTTTCCAGGGCTTCATCACACCAGTACCACCAATCAATCGGGTTATCAGCATGTTTGCGCAGGTAGAGGCTATTAGATTGGGCAAGACGGTTTGGCATGGGGAATAGGGTTAGTTGGTGGCTTGTTAGTCAAGTGAGGGGAGAGGGGTGAGGGGGAGGAGGAGTACCTCTGTGCCTACCCTGAGTTTTGAATTCTGGCATACCACCTACCAGTCTAAAATTTTCCTGCCAGCCTGATACGAAGTCACCCTCACGGGTACCACAAAACCTTTCCTGGCTTTTCTAAGCTGGAGTCGAAATTGAATCGACAATCCTCTGAAAGGGAGGTTCTCCCAGCTTGCCGGTGAAAGAGTAGCTTATGCTACTCTTTTATCTCACACCAAATCCCTGGAATATTGATTTTGTTTTGGCGATAAGCGAAGCCTATCACCAAACTCTCAGGGGAGCCGAAAGGGATTAGAAGGATTGCCTGGTGAGTTTTGGCGTAGTGACCTGTTTGTTCGATGGTTGTTAATCCTATTCATCCTGCAATAGCCCTCATTCATCCAGATAAACCAGGAGACAAATCAATGACTCAAAAGATCTTGGAAGTGACTGCGATCGCAGATCTGATAGTTCTGACAAGCCTTCCACCCAAATTACAAATCAATGCCTCTGGTCATGTGACATCAACCGGTTGGACAAATGCTCAGTTGATTCCATACGTATATATTCAAGCCCCTCCAGACAGCATTTACGATTTTGATTTTGTCGCAGAACCACCCGATGAAGCAGCAGCCCAGGCCATTTCGACCATAGAAGCCAGCTATCTATGGGACGCATTTCCTGAAGGTTTGAAGGGTGTACGGATACACGCCTCAACAAATTCACTTGAAAAACTATTAGGCTCAATTGAAGAGCCCACAAAGAAAGAACCTGCTAAGAAGTAAAGCGGTAGTGATTGTAGTTAGGGCGGGGTGCAGGGACTCCACCTCTCTGCTGTCACTGTCCCCCTTATCAAGGGGGGACTACAGGGGGGTTCCATAGGCCATCAACAGGTTTGGAACACTAAGTTCTGAGCTTTTTTCTGAGATTATTTCAGGGCCATTTATCTAAAAATAAATGGTGGGATACAGGTTGCTATCAAAGCCTGGGAAATCAGCGTAGTCGCGATCACCTTCAATCACAGGCTGAATCTCTGCTGTTATCGCCTGCCCTGATGTAAACCCAGGGGCAAGATGGGAGTGTTCTGGAACAGCCATTTCATCAACTTCTGCGGCCCGCGCCGTTTCTCCGTTCCACACCAGATGAATGTAGGCAAGATCTTCCATAGAACTTCGCTCCTTAGCCTGTAACTATCCGAAAGCAACAAACGCCCTGATGCTCAACTCGGAAGGGATGTACCACTTATTCAACAGTCTGCTCTCTAAATCCGGTAAAAAGCATTCTCCGGAAGCTAAGTAGCTGGGTGCAATTAAATTAAAGATGATTTTGGGGGTGGAGGGGGTGAACCCCCCTGCCTGGGGGCAACGCCCCCACTCCCCTTTCTTCCAATTAATGATGTCTACCTACTTACAAGACCTCAGACGGTGAACAGATGCAAAAAGTGCCCCTTCACTGCTCTGGTAGTGAAGACTAAGGATTGGATGGCTGTATAGGGACCAGGATCCGGAGGCTGGGGACTGTGGGAGTTTGAGTTTTGAGGTAATTGCTCAACCAAGTTGACCTCAGCGCAGCTTTGACAGAAGATGATAAGCTTTTGCCAGGAAGGAAATGCCCCCTCTCGATGGACTCAGCCACACCGAAAAGGATGCCCTGATTAGAGGGCTGTGGCAGGAGTTGCAAATGCTTCGGGCAGAGGTGGACAAGCTGAAGCAAAAGCGGGTCAAGAAAACGTCTGGCAATTCAAGCTTGCCTCCATCTAAGGGCTTCAAGCCCAATCAGAGCCGCGTTCAGACAACTCCCGTTACTCAGGAAGAAACGGGGAGTCACCGGAATGGTGGGCGAGAATTCAGTCAACAACCGGACCAAGTCGTGGTGGCCCAAGCCAAAAGTTGTCCCCACTGTGGAGTCGAAGTAGACCCATCGACGCAGCGCTTAAGCGGGATTTACGAGCGGATTGAATTGCCTCAGGTGACCCCTCACGTCACACGAGTGGAACGGTACGGCGGGATGTGCCCCTGTTGCCAGAAGGTGTACGAAGCCCCTGTTCCGGTTGGTTTGGAACCCGGGTCACCCTTTGGCAGCAGTATTGCAAGTCTGGTGACCTATCTGCGCTACAGCCATGCCATCAGTTACGGGCGGCTCAGCCAGTTGATGAGCGAGCTTTACGGTCTCAGCCTCTCTGAAGGAGCGATTGCCAACCTCCTGCAACGGGTGCAGATGCAACTGGAAACCCCTGTGGTCAAGATTGTGGAACGCTTACGCCGTGCGCGTCTGGTCGGCAGTGATGAAACAGGGGCACGGGTGAATGGGAAAACCCAGTGGGAATGGGTGTTTCAGAACGACCAGGTGTGTTTGCATGTGATTCGTCCCACTCGGGGCAAAACGGTCATCGACCGCGTCATGGCAGGGCATCAACCGCAAATCTGGGTGTCTGACCTCTTCAGTGCCCAAGCGGCTCATCCAGCGCTCGACTGGCAAGTGTGTCTGGCCCATCAACTGCGCGATTGTCAGTATGCCATTGATGCAGGTGATGAGTTGTTTGCGCCCCGGATGAAACGGCTGTTCCTCAAAGCCATTGCCCTGCAACGACGACGACACAATCTGGCGACCTCCAGCGTCAAGCAATACTGTGGACGATTGCGCGGTTCACTGCGGGAGATTTTGAATCTCAAGCCCAAAGCGGTCGAGGGACAGCGGTTGCTCAAACGCTATCAGAAGATTCGAGATCATCTGTTGCTGTTCTTAACCGATGAAACCATCCCGCCAACCAATAATTCCAGTGAGCAGGCGTTACGCTGGAGTGTCATCTTTCGCAAGGTGACCAATGGCTTTCGTTCGGACTGGGGGGCAGAGCTATTCGCTCAAGTGCGTTCGCTGGTCAACACGGCAAAGCGTCAAGGTATCTCTGCCTTTGATGCCATTTCTTGTGCCCTTACCTCACAGCAGTTCGATTGGCTACTGGGTTGAGCAATTACTCTGAACGATAGCGAAAAACGACATACACTAATCGAACAAGCAGTTTTAATCATTTCAGAAACAGAAGAAAATCCATATTTTCTTTGGTAGTCCTAAAGATGTAAGGATAGAAAAGACGAAGTTATCTCAATTGCATCATGTCAACTGCTCCGCTTACCTGTC
>JAIMBL010000241.1 GCA_023511615.1 Leptolyngbyaceae cyanobacterium HOT.MB2.61 | reverse complement strand
ACAATGTATTCCCGCACTTGATTTCGCCGATAGGCTCGTTTTTTATCATGCAGATCGATCGCCGCACTACTGGCTGCTACTTCCACAATGAACTCTGGTGCCCCTTCGATGTAATCGTCTGCACCGATGGTGGCCTGTCTACCCGGTATCAAAAGTACCGCATCCGGCTGGGGTTCATTCTCTAAATCCAGCTTCACTGTTGGTTCGATGCCTAAAACCACGCCCGGAGTTGCAGTTTTATAAGTCCATAGCCAACCTGTAATGTCTCCGTGTGGTTCACCATGACCCTTAATTCGCAGCGGTGATGCCATGTAAACCACTCCTTCAATCAATTCAGCCTTCTTCACGTGGGGCATTGCCTCATAGCGCCGCTCAAATTCTAACCGCGAGAGGCGATCGCCATTTTCTAACGGTGGTAGAGATAGCCTGGATTCTGGAGTGGTTACCATCACGCTTGCTTGAAATCACCCTTTCATTTTAATCTGCTCGGGTCGTGTTCTAGACATGGGGATGGCTTTCTAGACACTGCCTTTGTAGGTGGGATTCAACACCCCTGATCCACACGTATAGAACATCACCATATGACATGGGCGATACTGGATTCGAACCAGTGACCCCTTCCGTGTGAAGGAAGTGCGCTACCACTGTGCTAATCGCCCTAGAGGTGGTTTCGACTTATTCACAATCGTTCCCAACCGCTTTTGACATTTCATCTTATCCTTGACAGGGAGAGGCTGGCAACTGCACGCTTTTTATCAAGGTTTCTTATCAGGCAAATTCAGGCTTTTGGGAAACTTCTTCCAATTTTGGACAACCGAGAGACTGTTGTGCTCTTGAACTCCTGGCCTCTGTGGAATACAATCACTCCGGTTCACTTGAGGGATTTGAGATGAATAAGGGCGAACTTGTTGACAAAATTGCTGAGAAAGCCAACGTCACAAAAAAAGAGGCTGATGCTATTTTGACAGCCATGCTGGATGTGATTACGGAAACTGTTGCTACAGGTGAAAAGGTGACTCTGGTTGGGTTTGGAACTTTTGAATCAAGGGATCGGCAGGCTCGCGAAGGTCGCAACCCTTCTACGGGAGAACCTATTCAAATTCCAGCCACTAGAGTACCTGCTTTCAGTGCTGGCAAACAGTTTAAGGATAAGGTGGTGAATCTTCATTAGAATCGATTGCAAGGGAGTAGGGAATGGGGTGATGGAGTAATGGAGTGGAAAGGTGAATAAGCGGACGGGTGAACAGGGTTTAGGAGCTGGGGGCCGGGATTATGGAAATTTTGAGGTGTGAGTGCGAGTGACTCCTCTCCCCCCTGCCCCTTTCTCCTCTACCCCCCTTCACCTCACTCCTCTCTAACAACTAACAACCAACCACTAACAACTCCTAATTGCCAGCGGCTAGGAACCATCGGACTCCATTCAGGATGTAGGAGCAGCCAAGTATCACCATCGCGATCGCCGCTATCCTGGAAATTGTTTGAGTGTAAGGGGAGAGCCTTCGTATCTGTTTTGCCAGTCCAGCAAAGGTTCCTGCCAGAAAAATAAGTCCGGTATAGCCTAACGCGTAGGCAAAAAGCATGGCACCTCCCTGAAGTGTGGAATGGGTTGCTGCCGCCATTGCCAAAACAGCAAAGAGAATTGGGCTGGCACAGGGAGTAATGACCAGAGCAAAAGACATTCCGACCCCATAGGGGCCAGTGACGCTTGCTCGAATTCTTTCTGCAATTGAGTTCGAGCTTCTTTGTAAAAAAGACAAATTCAATCGACGGGAAAAGGAGAATAGCAAATTCAACCCCATGCTGATCATCAACAGCCCGATCGCAAGGTACACACAACCCTGGTAATCAATCAAAACAAAACCCTGAAAACCAGAGAAGAGGCCAAGCAAAGTCAGAACTGTTGCCGTTCCCAGAACAAAAAGAAAGGACTTTTTGAAGGCATCTGCGTAGGAAGTAACTTCCTGCATTCCAATGTAAGTCAGGTTAACGGGTAGCAGCGACAGGGTGCAGGGAGAGACACTAACTACCAATCCACCAATGAAGCAGGAAAGCATGAGCAGCAATGGATTGGCAGCATGGAAAGACTGCAACCAGCCCCGATAGGTCATTTGCAGATCGACCAGGATATTAACAACGGTTTGGGAATTCCCCAGAAAGAGGGCGGTGAAAAAGGCGGCGATCGCCAGCACTAACCCAAAGGCAAACTGGGTAGAATGCCCCGTCATCTCAAGAAGTTTTTTCATTTAAAGACTCCCCAAATTGCTGGAGGTTGAAGTGTTACTGGATGAGTTGAAACCGGAAATTGCTGCCAGTTCTTCCAAGGGAAGAATAGTTGGATACCGTTTGCCACCAATCTCCCAGGTTGGAAAAATGCGAATCCCAATTTGCCTGCATTCTGGGGAGGGGTTGTTCCAGGGGCCACAGTTAACAACCCGTAGCTGCTGAAAAGCAGCCGCACCGAAGAAACTTTGCTGCTTCCTGCAATAGGTGCAATTCTCTGCATCATAGAGAATGGCTCCCATCCGCTTCAAGTGAGAAGCAAGCGCGACTTCTGGAGATTGGGGAGATGCTTCGGGAGGTGGCAGTTCCAGAACTCGATCATCAGCCAGGGAATTGCTCTGGATGCTATTTTGTTGTTCTTGTTGTTGATGAACGGAATTTGGAGTGTTATCTGAGATATTACGACTCTTGTCTTGAACATCCCCATCGTTATTTCTATGTCCGGGAATGCTGGAGCAACCTGCTAGAAAAGCGATCACCATCACAGGAAGGAATTGGACTTTCATGGGAATCTCCGGGAAAACCAGGTATCTGGGCTGCCGACTCAGCTTAAATAACCCATTGACGTACAATTGTACTATTGATAGCCCACTTCTATCCTGAGGAAAAGCTCAAATTAAGATTTGGCTCAATGCTGAAGTTCGTTGAGCAAGGTGAATATTATGGTGAGTTCGTTACCTTGATTTACGATCTGCTGAAGTGCCTTCTGGTAAAGGTCTACCCTTGGGTTCTGGTAGAATTGGGCGGCGATCGTAGGGGAGCGGAATGTACTGAACTGAAGGTCTTCCGCCCTGGGGCTGTGGGTAGAGTTCCATCAAGTTATAGATGGCTTTGGGTAACCCTACAGTGATGGGAAGTCCAATTTCCATTGCTTCTTCGACCGTAATTGGGTAATCGTGGGTGACCTGTCCTGTTGTCAGCGTTTGAATGATCGATTCCACTTTTTCGGGATCAATCTTTGGTTGAGGGATAGCGTCTTGCAACAAGGTTCTGACAAACCGCTGCACCTGCCGCATTGCTTTGCGAGACAGGTCTGCCATGATTAATGTTTCATCATCAATTTCACTGATCGGTTTATCTTCAACCACCTTCAAAACGCTGGCCGCCGGGAAGTTACCAAGCTGTGGATCGACGGGACCAAGAACTGCGTTGGCATCCATCACAATTTCATCGGAAGCTAAAGCCAGCATTGTGCCACCGCTCATAGCGTAATGGGGGACAAACACAGAAACCTTGGCAGGATGGCGAATCAGCGCGCGGGCAATTTGTTCCGTTGCCAGAACCAGCCCCCCTGGTGTGTGCAGGATGAGATCAATGGGTACATGGGGAGGAGTCAGACGAATAGCTCGCAGTATCTGCTCGGAGTCTTCGATTGTGATGTAGCGGGAGAGTGGAATTCCCAGCAGACTGATGGATTCTTGTCGATGGATGAGCAGAATAACACGGCTCTGCCGTTGCTGCTCAAAATCTTTAATCGCCTGAATTCGCCGGAATTCTAGTTGGCGGCGCTGCCATACGGGTTGCAGCGATGAAACGATCAGAAAAATCCAGAAGAGATCGAAAAAGTTAAAGTTCACAGGAAGCAGTTTCCAGAATTACGAGGACGATTAACAGCGCAAATTATCAGGATGGTAATGAAAATAACTTTTTATCATTGATTAGAATATATTCTCTCACTTCTGCCTCAAATCATTGTCTACCTGAGGAATCATTGTATAACTGGCTGGGTGAGTGTTGGCAAAACGCCTCTATCCCGTGACTGCAATAATTAAATGGTATAGTTTCAGTACAAATATACTGTCAATTTTCTCAGAAACGAATTCAGGGGGATGCTTTAGACCCGGCTATGACGTCTTCCCACACCATTGCGCATCCTTTGCCTGCTCGGCAGCCTGCCCATCGAAGGGAGCGGCGTCAACGGAACAATGCACGATTTGAGGCAAACCGGTGGGTACTCTTGATGCAGGCCGGTTGGGTTGCCGTTGGGTTAATTGCGATCGCTTCCTTTCCAGACGTAAAATCCCCTGCTGCCAATCCTTCTGCCTTGCCCCAAACTGCTTTAACCTATCCCCTCAAGGCAACAGCTATTGTGGCGGATCCTGCCCTGCTGTTTGCCAACGGGCCTGAATCGATCGTTGCCCGCACAATCGGTCATGCCGAGGGTACTCGCGCTCCAGATGGCACCCGCACTCCAGCCTATTTTGGCCATACAGACCCCGGAAATGGGGTCTGGAACCTGGGCAGCTTTTCCTTTCAGCACTGCCGTGAACCGCGCTATCGCTGTTCTACGCCCGAACAGGCCGATGCCTTTCAGCTTCAGCGGTTGAAAACGCAGGCGGATGATTTACGGCAGCGATCGCTCACCCTAAACCTGAAGATCAACCTGGAGGAAGAACTCAACGCCATTGATTTAGCTAATCAGGCACCGCTGGCTGCACTGGGTAAACCCGGTTATCCAGACTATCTGCAACAAGTAAAAAACCAGGGAAAGAAGGGACAGGATGCCATTTTGGAAGCACGGGTCTGGAGTTTTTGGAATCCTGAAACCAACCGCTGGGATGCCCCCGGATTGGGAAATACAGAGGCCGGGATTCGTCATGATCAAAAGCGCCGCATGTTAGCGATCGCCCGTGTGTTAGCCATTTATCAGCCACAGACTGTTGCCCAATCTCCTCAAAAGTACGCAAACTGGTTAAGTTCTAACAAACATGCTTTAGCAAATCCTTACTCATTCCAGACGCAGCGAACCCAATACCTCTGGTGGGATGCAGGCTACTGGGATGCAAAACTAGAGCGCGGACGGCAGATTCCAGAAGGATTTGAGGCTACCTACGATGAAGGCTTCAGACGGGGTTTGTTAAGGTAACTTCAATTCTCAATACTCCAGCACTACCATCTCTGCCATTCGGGTCATTCAGCGGTTGCACCGGACGGGTAGAATGAGCGCGGGCTAATATTGTGTATTTTCCTGGCTGAGCGGGTTTCCACAGATGCCGCCAGAGGGTCCACTCATGGGGGGAATCGGGATGGTTCTGCTCTGCTGCTTGCCAGGTTTCACCCCCATCGGTACTGACCTGAATTTGTTGAATGGGGCTGGATTGGTCTAGGGCAACCCCAGCAATCAGGATGCCCTGCTCCCATCCAGTTTCGCCCGATCATGAATTGCACCGCTTCTGGCTTCACTCCTGCCTGCTGTAGAAATGGTAGAAGTGGAGTACCCTTCCACAAAGCGTTCCCGATCAAATTGCCACCTGTGGGATTGCCAATACACTCCATGGTTAAGTAAAAATCCTCTTGAGGAGCCGCCAAAATTTCCTGGAAGGAAAGCTTCAAGGGATTGGTAACTGCACCTTCAATCCTCAACTGCCACCGATTTTCATCTAGTTCAGGCGGCAGCGCATAGGACTGGACATAGAATTCATCCAGGTGGGTAATCAGGTGTTGAGGGAGGGGTTCTAGGGAGGCGATCGCGTCAAACTGAAACAGCGGCTTGGACGAAGCCTTGCCACAGGCAGGGATAAAAGTAGCGGCGATTAGACCACCAGAGGCTTGCAGGAGACGCTTGAGGGCTTTGCGACGTTTCATAGAATGTTGAAGAACTGCAACGATTTTGAAGCAAACAGGGCGGTTTAGTTCTGAAGTCAGAATTTTGCGCTATGCTTTCTCACTTGATACGCCTTTAGAGGCGAATTGAATGTTATTGCAGTAGCCACCTGCATTTTGGGCAACCAAGACTTGCAGGATAGGAGATGAAAGACTAATGTTGCAAACACTAGCTCCTAATCCCTAGCCCCTCCTGCCCGCTATAACTCTGTTTTCCTTTAGCTTCCTGAATTTGTCGTTAAGATAGCATTAGAGTTTCGAGGCAAGCCTGTGACTACTGAAAAGCGCAATCGCTGGATGATCAATGTGGTGTTGATTTTGGCGGTAATCTCCTTCATCGGGTTTTCTATCATCCCGCTGATTCAAGGGGCTTTAACAGCAAACCAGACTCCAAACGCAAGCCCCTCACCGAGCCAGACTGCCAGCTCAATTCCCAATCGGGAGCAGTTACAAAAACAGGCAGAGGGGTATGAACTCGTCCTGCAACGGGAGCCCGATAACCAGACTGCGCTACGAGGGCTGCTAGAGGCCCGTCTGGGTATGGGGGATGTCAAAGGCTCGATCGCCCCCCTGGAGAAACTGGTAAAACTCAACCCTAATCAAGCCGATTACGCCGTTCTGCTGGCCCAGGCCAAACAGCAGGTCAACGATTTGGAAGGAGCAGCCCAAACCTACCGCGATATTTTGAAAGTGAAGCCAGGGAACATTAACGCCCTGGATGGACTGACGACCCTGCTCCTACAGCAAAAGCGCCCAGAAGCCGCCATTGGTTTGCTGCAAGATACTTTGAAGACGGCTCCGAAAGCTAACCAGATTGAAGCGGGTAGCGTAGACGTTCCATCGGTTCAACTATTACTGGGACGGGTCTACGCCGAGCAGAAGCGGTACGACGAAGCGATCGCGATGTATGACGAAGCCGCCAGGAGCGATAAGAACGACTTCCGGCCGGTTCTGGCAAAGGCGATCGTGCTGAAGGCGCAAGGCAAAGCCGATGCAGCCAAACCCCTATTCGATAGCGCGGCCAACCTGGCCCCTGCCCAGTACAAAGATCAAATTAACACGTTAGCCAGTAGCTCAACTTCCGTAACCACGACGCCCCCATCAACCGCCCCCAACCCAGCCCCCGTTCCAGCATCGCCATAAATAGGGCTTGCTGAAAAAGTATTTCACGAGCTTTGAGAAGGTTGATGGTTACATCTTGAAACTCGCTGGAACTTAAGC
>JAIMBL010000240.1 GCA_023511615.1 Leptolyngbyaceae cyanobacterium HOT.MB2.61 | reverse complement strand
TGGGTTTCATGGAGAATGGAATTACACAATTTCGCCACAAAAGAAGTTGTGAAAGTTATTCCTTTACAGATCCTAAGCTCACAATTACCATGACGAAGAACAATGACAAGATAGCGATCGCATCAGGCAAAATAAGGGATTGTTCCAGTGCCAGGAGGCGATTGGCCTGAAGAGTATCCTCAATGGATTGAGCGATCGATAATACTGGTTTTCTCTGTGCTCTCAGGCCTGGTCTTGATCGCTATCCTCGTCATCTTGGTGGAGTTTATCTTCATCAAAATGCTGCTTAAATGAGGTTGAATCCATATCATCAAAGTCAAGGGCGTCGCCAATTTCATCTTCGGGTGATAGCGCTTCATCTGGCGAAGTAGAAAATGGTTGATTCAGTGCTTGAGCTTCACTGGGCGGCTCAACTTCTTGAGGCTCGCTCCAGACTGGAATAAAGACGCCTTCTCCATTGGAGGCAGGCGTAAACAGGATGGGCATTCCAATGTAGTGTTCATCCCCATTCAGTGCGACCTCGATCGCATACATTCCCCTTCTATCAGGGTCGAAATCTTTGCGCTGGGCGAAATGGCGGAACAAATCATTAAAGTGTTCTTCTTTCCAGGCGTCGGGGAAAAACGTTACAGAAATCTTTGACTGTTGTCTTGTTTTCTTGTGTTGTATCTTTTGCTGATAAATTCCAAATTCATCTCTTAGTTTGGTTGGGCTGCCAACTCTTCTAAACCTTGCTTTGCCCTCTTCATAACCAGCCCAGTGGTAGCCTGTGGAAGCCTCAGGATCTGTTCTGGTTCCACCTAAGCAGATTCGCAGCCAGCACCGATCTTTCAACTCTTGTGCTGTAATTTTTGGAGTTGATGCATCGGCCCAAAGTTGATTGATAGCAGCAATCATTTTCTTGTCATCTAGCTTCGGCTGATATTGCTGCTGAAAATTTCTCTTGGTTTCCTCCTTTAACCGTTTAAAGTACTGGCTCTTTAATTCCTTGTGCCTGGGTGGGTTATTGTTAATCAGATCTGTGATATCGTTTTCCTCTAGCTGAAACTGCACGGCTACTGGCCAGGGCTCGTCAGCACTGAATGCCGCCACATTCTCCTCTGGTTCATTCTCATCTTCCTCAATGTTTTCGTCTTCACCAAACTGCCAGGCTTGCTCAGATTCATCTACACTGAGGGCTGCTGCATCTTCCTCTGGTTCATCCTCATCTTCCTCGACATCTTCGTTTGCGCCAAATTGCCAGGCTTGTTCGGATTCATCCACACTGAGAGCCGCCACATCTGCGGCCAATTCATCCTCATCCCACTCAAGGGAATGAGCCACAGGAGGGGATTCATGGGTTTCTGGCTCAATCGCATCCTCGTTCCTATCACTAAGCGAGGATGCTGTTTCTTCTTCATCTAAAATGGCATCGAATTCATTGAAAGCTTGTTCCATAGCAAACGAGTCAGAGTCAAATGCTGTCGCATGAGCCATAGTTCTATCCATCCAGTCAAAGATATGAGGGGGAGTCGCTAATTTAGAAGTAACTGACTGTAGGGAATTGGAGGAAGATAGAGAATCACCGGGTTGATTTTTTTCCTCATCCACTGAAAACGCTTCTACATCGTAGGTTTGAATACCATCCTTCAGCCCAAGACCGGGACTGGTTTCCCGCTCATCCGACCAGCTGAGAGACATGGGATAGGGGTACAGGGTTTCTGTCTCCTGCGATCGCACAGTGGCATGAGTGTCTCTCTGGTGATTGCGATCGTCTCTGGTCATGAAGTTTCACCGGGAGGAATGATTGCGATCGCTCAAGCAAGCGAAAATCTGACTGTTTGGATTGGCTAAACAAGTGGTTTAGTAGTGGTTGAATCAATTGCGAAAGGGTGAGTATGAATCAAATGGCAGGCATCACGGTTACATCGTTAACATCTGGAACCTGAAGTTTGTTGGGTGGACTGAGCTTAAAAGCTGGTTCTTTAGGAAAGAAGCGGGTTAGCCAGACCAGGCGGGAAGTTCCATACTTTCTACCACTAGCATCCCTGAATTTGACGGTGGCGTTTTCCTGCAAATAGAACGCCCATTCCCCAGTGGTAGGATTCCGAATGCCAAATACACAACCCCACGGTAAACATTCCTCAATTGTGAATCCGCTGGTGCTCCAGGGAGTGGCGATCGCCCGGTGAAACGCCTGAACTCGCGCAGTCATTCTCCCGGTAGTGGGATCGCTGCCATCATCGATGTAGTGGGTTTTATTCACCTCGCCAAAACTGGAACTGCCCCGTGGGATAGCTGATTTTGACCAGAACAGTTCTCGCCAAATAAGGGGCACATCTCTTGTTGGTGCTGCAAAAGCTGTTTTGACATGGGTACTCACTCCATCTCCCATCGGTAGCCAGGGAGGATCGATGCCCGCGTGATAAACGGTTGGTGATTTGAGATCGCCCTCTACAAATACAGAGCAACCATTGATGGCGGCGGTGAAGAAAAGGTTGGATTGGCTACCCAGGGTCATTTTTACGATTCTGGCACTCTTCCACGGCAGAAAATAAACGGGAAAACCCTGAGCCTGTTTGGTGGTTGGAGCGTAGGTTAGTTTGAAGGCATATTCGTTTGCTCCGCTGGGAGTCAGCACCATCCTATGGAGCATAGGATCAGGACCGGTGCCATCAATAGTGATGAGGTCGTAGTCTATACTGCTGGGGGCCTTAATGATTCCATGGGCTGGCAGAACTGAATACGTTTTCATGAATGCCAGCGGGTCACGTTGTATCTCGGCGATCTGATCCAGCAGAATTGGGGACTTAAGCGTTCTATCGTAGGTTTCCCAGATTGAAATCGATAGATTGTCATAGCGGTTTTTGTCGCCGTTGTAATCTGTTTCTACCCTTTGAATCTTGTTTTGCACATCCGTGTCGTTTTGACCTTCCAGCACAATCAGGAGTAATGCATAGGCTCGTTTAGCACGTCTGCGTTGGGTTTCTGACCCAGTTGGGATAATTTCACTACGAGCACCCAGGCTTAACCGCTGGGATAGCTGGTTAGCGGCTGGGGTATTTCGTTGTGGTATTTTGGTCAGAATGTGCTGCATCGGACCGTTGCCAAGCAGGGCATTGATATATTGCAGGGTGTCTTCAATGCGAGTCCAGTCGTCTTTCTGGAATGCTCCGCTATAATCCGTTGCTTCACTAAATGCATCTGCAATGGGTGCATCTGCAATGGGTGCAAACTCATTTGTTCCCTGTTGTCTGACTTTTGCTAGGGCTTGTTCCAGTTCAAATAATCGATTGCCCATGTTTCACCTCCTGGCTTTTCATTGAACTCAACTTGAAAATACGAATCCTGGACAGCATGGGTTACGCTTCGCTAACTCATCCTATAGAGTAAGAGGTAATTTCTTATTTGGAAATCTACTGATTCTTCTTCTCTTTCTCTTTCTCTTTCTCAGGTGGTTGCCTTTCGCTGCGCGGAGACACCAAACCAGTTGGTTTCTCTTTCTTTTTCTCTTTCTGCGAAGACCTTAAATTCTCAGAGTCAGAAGATCTGTTTGTTACTGTTGTTGTTACAGTTGTCGTCGTTGTTGTTTTCGTTGGTGTTTCTAAGAGAGCAAGCTCTGTGAACAGGACTTCGTAGAAGTATGCATCGTACCAAAGACTTGGCAAGCCACCTGTTTCCAACTTAAAACCATACATGCTAGCTTCACTGAAGTGACCTCCATCATTATTTCCTGTTGGGTTAAATCCAACAATATGAGCTAACTCGTGCGCTAGTGTAGACGGAAAAATATCTAGCATTCCAGTTGAGCTTATATTGATCCGAATGATTTCATGGGCTTCACAAGCATTTGAGAATAATTTAGTGGGAGTGCAATTGTTATCGGATTTCTTTGTATCTCCACCGATATCTTTGTAGATTGCATCGTCTATCACCAAATTTAGTTTTCCTGAGCTTATGCAGCTAGTGAACGCTCTGCAGATATTTTCCGCATAGGTCTCGATTATTTTATCTTCTAGTTTGATAATCTTTAATTTCTCTAAGGCGGGGTCTATATTACCTGATTCTCCAGACTTTTTAGTCATTTTTTTCCATTTCTTAAGTGCGTCTCCTTCAAGCTTCTCTCTCTGGGTTTTCAGTATAGTAGTTAAGCTGTCTGAGGATATATCCTTATGGGACTTTATGAAATCTTGTATCATTCGAATAATTTCTTGCTTCTTCCTTTTCGTCACGCGCCTTGTGAACCAAACATTTATTCCTACTCCTACCCCTTCTACGGTTACTACTTGTTTCTCTAGGAATCCATCGATACCTAAATTCTTAATTTTATTTACCAAAGATATATCGGCACCTGATCGCTCAATTTCCAATTGTGCTTTTATTGTTTCAATAATTGGATGATTCAATCTTTGCCAGATTGTGTCATAAAAACGATTGAGCAATCCCTCCTTGAATCTAATATTTATTTTTTCACCATCAAAACATGTAAAAGTACCCTGCATGTAATTTACTTGTTTCTCATCGTAGAAATCGTATTGAATACTCATATTAGAGTAATTGATACTCAAATCGGGATTTCCACCAGCTGATTTAACAAGGCCATTCCACCAATTTTTAAGTGCTAGAATCACACCCTGTCGGTTAGTATAATCTGTATCAGAAGCCAGGGATTTTGCGAACTGTTCACTACATCCTGGTAGTTCCTTAGCTATCTGTGCTTTCAGGTTTTCTCCTGCATTTTCTTCTGCCAGTATTACCGCAATTAGCTTCCTTTCTAGTGAATCTTCTTTCACCTCTTCCTCTGCATCGAAACCAAGATACCACCGAAAATCATCATACTTGTAAATTTCTTCTGGTGGAGATGATGGGCTAGTAGTAGAAGAGGATGGGGACTGACTAGAAGTTGACGATCGCGAAGATACCCGTGGTGATGATTGTGGGGATGTCTTCGGTGAAGAAGGAGGTGTAATCTGACTAGAACGATTTGACGATCGCGGAGATATCTGTGGTGATGATTGTGGAGATGATTTTGGTGATGAAGATTTTTTGTTTAATGCTTTATCCATATCCTCACTGCCCTGCCTTGACATAGCAGTACCCAAACGAGCATCAAGCGCCTGTGCATTGAGCTGATCGAGATCATCCATTAAATCGTCGTTGTTAAGATTCAGCGCTTTGCCCATCTCGCGACCTGGAGACGGTTTGGCTTCTGAGGAGCCAGAGGACTGGACTGTGATTGCTTTCTGGCTTTCTTCCTGGTCCAGAATATTGTCAAACTCATCAAACTGCTGTTCTAAAGACAGGGTTCCCAGGTCAAAGGAGGTGGCATAGGCCATGTTGCCTATCATGCGATCAAAGACATCATGGGCACTCGGCTGTTTTGGGGCAGGCGGTGGCGAGGGGGTTGGGCTGGCTGCTGGAGCCGACATGGCTGTAGCAGGTTCTGGTTCAGTGACATTGACAGGCGTTTTGGTTGGTGTGGGTTCGTAAACTTTCTCACCCCACAAAATCGCATTCAAATCGGCGGCAAAGGCGGCTGCATCCCCGGCATGGTCACTCTCAGGGGCATCGTCAAAAGCCTGAAACAGATCATCAGCTTCAGGAGGCACGACCGATGCCTGGACAGAAATAGCCTCCTCGTCTTCCTCGTCTGCCACAGACCGCGCTTTGGTGTAGGGATACTTCTCCTCGTCTTCCTCGTCTTCCTCGTCTTCCTCGTCTTCCTCCGTTGATGCAGCGGCGGCGTAGTTGTTATCCCAGTCCTCTACATTGTCATACTCTGCATCAGTAGAGCTGGCAGTGGAGTGATCAGACGATTCAAACCATTCGTCATCCCCACTCTTAGAAAAAGCAAGCTCGGAGGTGTCATCATCTACTTCAAAAGCTGCTACGGTGTAATCTGCTTCATCTTCCTCTAGCCCTAAAGCGGATGCCTGGGAATTCTGGAGTTGCCAGGCTCCCATCGCTTTGGGAATAGCATCGGCTGAATACTGTAATTCAATGGTTTCATCCCAATCAAACGCGACTGCCTGAACTGACTGCCCCTGGGAGATTTGCACGGCGTCATCTGCTTCATCCTGCTCCAGCTCTAGAGCGAACGCATGGGAATCTTCTGTTCGCCAGTTCTCATCCGTCGCTGCGGGAGATGCATCGGCTGAATACTGCAATTCAATGGCTTCATCCCAGTCAAATGCGACGGCCTCTGCTGACTCCCCTTCAGGGCTCTGTTCTGCAGGGGTTTGTGATTGTGATTGTGGCTTCAGTTGAGAAGATAGTTGTTGCTCCAGATCAAACAACGTACTCCGGGGTCGCTTAGAATTCCACATTTTGGCACCATTGATAGACAGCAAATGAAGCTCAGAGGATGTTTTAAGGGTTTTATTTTCTCCCTACTAGTACAGATTGCTAGAGGATTCAGGTGGGGCACGAATTAGAGAGGATTGGAGGGTGAGTTCAATCGGATCTTCTGAACTGTCTGCCTTGATGGATTGAAAAATAAATAGCTGCAACCAACCCGGAAACAGATCTGCAATGGCAAGGATGGAAGATCCACATAGGACACGGTTCTGCTCCGCTGCTAAGCGAATTACGGTAAGAGCCACGATCGCCCGTGCCAGACAAACTTCCAGCATGACTTCTGGAACGGTGGGCTGAGACTCTACTTGTTCTACTTGTGCCGGAGGGAGTAGGGGAAAAACTTTTGCAGGAGGCAATGCCAGTACAGAACCAGAAATCGGTAATTCTGGAGCAGTTAGATCGGCTTTTGGCGGATCTGTAACGTGGATTATTGGCTCTGCTTGCGGCTCATCCATTGGCTCTACAAATTCATCTACTGGCAGCAGAAGACCAGGGAAAAATTCCAAAATGCAACCTGCTTGCGGCTCATCCATTGGCTCTACAAATTCATCTACTGGAGCGACGATCGCTTGAGGCGAGGTGAGAGAAACGGAGGCAGAAACCGGATGATATTCCAGCACGATCGCTTCATCCGTATCAAATGCAAAAGACTGGGTACGGGGAGATTTTGAGGGTTGGTCTGAATGGGAAGTCTGTTGTTTGCGTTCGGGTTTGAGGTGTGAAATGACCCCCAATTTTCGGACAGGAGGCTAAGAGTAGTATCCTTGTTCTTAAAAGGGGTAAATATGG
>JAIMBL010000239.1 GCA_023511615.1 Leptolyngbyaceae cyanobacterium HOT.MB2.61 | reverse complement strand
GTTTTGGTGATAAGCCTTGCCTATCACCAAACTCTCAGGAGAGCCGGGAGTCAGAAGAATCGAGGGGATTATTTTCAAGTCATGTCAAATCAGGTTTTGGTTCATTGTTTCCTTACTTGAATCATTTGTGTTGATATTTAATTTGAAGTGAACTTCTATTAAACGGTATAGGCTGCAAAACATTCAAAGTGCTATTGTTTACTTGGACACAAAGAGCGAACATCCTCTTCTCAGTAGTAGCTTTTGGGACTGTGTCCCCTTCCCAAAGCACCTGCGCGAGTCAGTGATCTGTAAGCGAGTTGATTGTTTGTTGAATCATGTTTCGCGGATCATTGCGTGCCTTGTGTAACGCGTATTAACTGGCTTTGTACCAGTTGGCTAGTGTAGTCTACTCCAGTAAAAATAAAAGGAGGGCTGTGTTTCTGCCTATTTAGCTGGCAAGCGCAGGATATTTTTAGTCAACTGCATCGATTGATTTAGTTCTTAACTCACTAACTTTTAACCTGGCAGAAACCTGCCAGGTTTTAGTTTTATCTCACGCTTTTTCCTATTTATTTCATGATGATTTCTTGCTGTATTCGATAAGCTAAGATTGAAGGTTTTAAGAGGCAACTCAAATGGCAATGATATCTAGAGTAACTAGAAAATCAGCCTGGCAAACGGTAGTGATGTTGACGTTGTTATTCTGGCTGAGTGCTAGTTTGATTTTGGACACCGTAGTGATGCCAGTTCTTTATACCTCTGGAATGATGGCTGAGTCTGGCTTTGCGATCGCTGGCCATTCCCTATTCTGGGTTTTCAACCGGATTGAATTGGTATGTGCAGCTCTGGTTTTGACCGGAATTCTCAATTTACGGTATACGTTCGGGAATAGAACTCGACTGACTCACAAGGCGGTTTTCCTGGCCGCTCTGCTACTAGTGGTGGCTCTGGCTTTCACCTATGGTTTGGCTCCTCAAATGAGCGGTTTGGGGCTGCAACTCAATTTGTTTAATCCAGTTTCACACCCCCCTGCTTTAATGAATTTGCTGCATACAGGTTACTGGGTACTGGAGGTGCTGAAGCTATCGGCTGGGGTTGTTTTACTGAAAGAATGTTGGGATCCTCTCAATTTGAACTTGTCAGGGATTGTAGACTGAGCAGTCCCTGCTGTCTTGCTGCACTCGGCGTTGCCTCGACTTATGAAAGTTTAGTCGCCAGTCCCAGCAGTGTTTTTGTCAGCGGGGTTAATAGGTTGCGTCGGTAAGTATCGGCAGCTTTTTTGATTGCTTCTGCCTGAGTAGGGTAGGGGTGAATGACGTTGGAAAGTTTGCTGAGGCCAATTTTGTGGACCATCGCCGTTGTAATTTCACTGATCATTTCTCCTGCATGGTTAGCCACGATCGTGGCTCCTACAATCTGGTCTGAGCCTTTTCTGTGGTGAATTTTGACAAATCCTTCTTCTTCACCATCAGCGATCGCCCGATCCACGCTATTGAAGGGAATTTTAATCGTTGCAATCTCCATTCCCTGTTCCTTTGCTTCCCGCTCGTATAGCCCGACATGGGCAACTTCGGGCGCGGTGTAGGTTGTCCAGGGCATTACCAGACTGCCGAGCGTGGAACGTCCCAGGCCAAAGGGAGCAAACAGGGCATTTTTGATCACAATTCGAGCGGCTGCATCTGCGGCATGGGTAAATTTCCAGTTCATGCAGACGTCGCCTGCGGCGTAGATTTTAGGATTTGTCGTTTGGAGATAATCGTTGACCAGAATGCCCTTGCGCATGTCGTACTGTACACCAACGGCTTCCAGGTTTAACCCTTCTACATTGGGAGCTCGTCCCGCCCCAACCAGGATTTCGTCAACAGTCACCATGCTTTCCTGTCCATTGCTGGTGAAGTAGATGGTTTTGCCTGCGGGCGTTTTCTCGACCTGGTTAAGGTTGCAGTTCAATACCAACCGGATGCCTTCCCGCAGAAAGGCCTGCTGCACAATTTCGGCAGCATCCATGTCTTCCTTATCCAGGATGTGATCGTTCTTATGCAGCAGGGTTACTTCACAGCCGAGACGCTGAAAGGCCTGGGCCAGTTCACAGCCAATCGGTCCGGCTCCAATGACGGCTAGTCGGTTGGGGCGTTCTGTGAGGGAAAATACAGTCTCGTTTGTGAGAAATCCTGCTTCTGCCAGTCCTTCAACCTGGGGACGCACAGCACGGGCACCCGTTGCGATGACCGCTTTTTTGAAGCGCAGGGTATTCCCTTCAACCCGAAGCGTGTTGTTGCTGGTGAATCGCCCTTCTCCCAGAAACACATCTACGCCCAATTTTTGAAACCGTGCAGCGGAGTCATGGTGGCTGATGCCTGCCCTCAGTCGCCGCATTCGTTCCATCACGGCGGGAAAGTCTACTTCAATATCCTTGGGCGATCGCACCCCAAAGCGATCAGCATCCCGCATATCAGCAACTACCCGCGAAGAGCGAATTACACACTTAGAAGGAACACAGCCCACATTCAGGCAGTCTCCTCCCATCAGGTGCTTTTCAATCAGCGCCACTTTCAACCCCAGTCCCAGCCCTGCGGCTCCAGCCGCCGTTACCAACCCGGCTGTTCCCGCCCCAATTACGACCAGATCGTAACGTTCCGCAGGTTTGGGATTGACCCAATCTAGTGGATGGACGTAGGAAACTAATCGCTGGTTGTACTGGTCTAAGGGTTGAATACTGGGTTCATTTGTGGTGAAAGATGACATAGACACCTACTTTCCCTCCCTGATGGGTGTGTTGTTCACTGGTTCATTTGTGACGCTTTCATCTAAAGCTTTCCGGGCAATTCGGGTGATGTAAACGGTGACAGCGATCGTGGCAATCAAGCCAACAATGCGAATGATCCACTGAATCATTTGGATCTGGGGATTGGTGGTTGAGGGGGAACCAATCATGGCGAGACTGCCTGCAAGAGAACCAATGTAAACGTACATCACCGTTCCAGGGAGCATGCCAATGAATCCCACAAGATAATCCTTCAGAGAAACCTGGGTGACACCAAGAGCATAGTTCAACAGGTTGAAGGGAAAGACGGGGGAAAGACGTGTCAGAATCACAATTTTGAGACCTTCACGGGCGATCGCATTGTCTACAGCCTTAAATTTTGTATTGCCTTCGATCTGTTTCGAGACCCAACCCCTGGCCAGGTAACGCCCAATTAGAAAAGCTAGCGTTGCGCCAATAGAAGCAGCCAGAAAAACATAAACCGAGCCCACTAACACTCCAAAGATGGCACCCCCTCCAAGCGTCAGCAAGGAACCGGGGATAAGCAGCACGGTTGCCAGAATGTAAATTGCCATGAAGGCGATCGCCCCAGCAGGCCCCAAATTTTGGATCCAGAGCAGAGCACTTTGCAGATAATCCTGCACGTTCAATTGTTTCAGTGCGATCGCAAGAATAGCTACGCCAGAAGCAATCATGAATAACCTCAGCCACTTTGACCTTAAAAAAGATTGTTGGGTCATGGGATTCACCATATTACCTGTGCCGTCGGTCCAAGTACATCCAACTGTAGGAGAAAGCCTTCTGGGAAGAATGATTTTTCCCTGAGTTGTTCGGAAGAGTTTGCGAATATCGAGTGCTTTGTCAAATCAAATTTGACGGGTAACGAATGCCCAGGGAGTCGATGGAGGTTGAATTTTGAGGGTCTGCGATCCGTCAAAATTTTCCTGACGGAACACTAGGTCTGAAGGATGTACGTGGGCGATCGCAAAGTGGATGTTGCAGAACTCAGGTGAAGCAACCCACCAATCCAGTTCGGTTCTGCCCACTTCGCATCCAGGGATTTACTGGATACATTGAATCTATAGATTCATTACAGCCGTTGATCGAGGTTCCTGCTGTGAACAACACATCAGATAGAGTGCCAGAATTCTTTGGAGACACCGCTGAATCGGGCAATCAGTTCTGGCATTATGTCCAGTCCCTAAGCCCTGAAGCGATCGCCCAACTTTCGCGCCCTAGCTCTCCTGAGGTGTTCCAGGTAATGGAACGTAACATTATTGGCATGTTAGGTGCCTTGCCTTCCGAACATTTCAACATTACGGTAACAACTTCTCGTGAAGACCTGGGACGTTTGCTGGCGTCTGCCATGATGAGCGGTTACTTCCTCCGCAACGCTGAACAGCGGATGGCGCTAGAAAAATCTTTGATTAGTGTGGATAGTTCCACAACAGAGGGCTAATCGCTGTTAGCTATCCGGGTTCTACTGGCATCAGCTTGACCTTTCTAGAAACTTCTGAAATGCTAACCGTTGTTTGTTGATGTTAGTCATTGGATAAGTGGCCCTCTCAGGAAAGCGATCGCACCCTCCTGCCCTTAAAGACTCGGCGGGTGATGACTATTACCTGACGAGTTCTGTTATCGGCGACTTTAGTATTGTTGATTTGAGACAGTCCCTGCTGAACTGGTATTACCAGTTCAGCAGAGATTTGCCCTGGCGGCATAGCCGCGACCCTTACGCCATCTGGGTTTCTGAGATTATGCTGCAACAGACCCAGGTGAAAACGGTTATTCCCTATTACGAACGCTGGTTAGAGTGGTTTCCAACCGTTGAAGATCTGGCAATGGCAGACCAGCAGCGGGTTTTGAAAGCATGGCAGGGGTTGGGATACTATGCCCGTGCCCGCAATCTGCACCTAGCGGCTCAGGAACTGGTTAAGCACCATAATGGTAAGTTTCCCGATCAACTGGAAGTCGCTATTTCCCTTCCCGGCATTGGGCGCACAACGGCTGGTGGAATTCTGAGTGCAGCATTTAACCAACCAGTCCCTATTCTGGATGGCAATGTCAAGCGCGTGCTGGTACGTCTGGTGGCTTTGCAGATTCCTCCCAATCGCGCGATCGCCCATCTCTGGCAGCTATCTGAAAGTCTTCTCGACCCCCAGCATGCGCGTGATTTTAACCAGGCTTTGATGGATCTGGGTGCCACCCTGTGTACTCCCCATAAGCCAGATTGTCCCCACTGTCCCTGGAAACTTTACTGTCAGGCTTACAATCTAGGCATTCAATCTCAATTACCTATGACTGAAACCCGCGCTCCTATCCCCCGCAAAATGATTGGAGTAGCCGTGATCTGGAATGACCAGGGACAGATTCTAATTGACCGCCGCCGTCAAAGCGGTCTTTTAGGTGGATTGTGGGAGTTTCCTGGGGGCAAACTGGAACCAGGGGAAACGGTGGAAGGTTGCATTCAGCGGGAAATTCGAGAAGAGTTGGGGATTGAAATTCAGGTGGGCGATCGCCTGATCACCGTTGAACACACCTACTCTCACTTCCACGTCACCCTCAACGTTCACCACTGTCAGCACATCAGCGGCGAACCTCAGCCCATTGAGTGTGATGAGGTGCGCTGGGTCACCCTTACTGAATTGGAGCAATACCCCTTTCCCAAAGCAAATGTGCAAATCATTGAAGCCTTGAAGCAAAAGGCGGCAGAGTAGATGGGTGGAGGGATGGCAGCATCTGCGTAGAGCTATAGCTGTCGCAGGTTGCTTAGGGCACTGGGTTTAAGGGGGTGTGGGGGCTTTGCCCCCAGCCAGGGGTTCCACCCCTGCACCCTGTCCTAAGCCTGGTGGCTATAGCGATATAACTTCCGAAGTGCTTTTCTACGCACGGATTTCTGCTGTCTAAAGCACCTACAGCAGCGTTTCCTACTGATAAGATCGTAGACTCTACCCGGATCCCGCTGATTGCCGCAGATCCCTTGCAATTGTGGTTTTTGCAAGGAGGATTTGATTGTATGGGTATCGGCATTTACTCAGGCGGTCCGCTCTACAAATGACGGTTCAACCTCAGGGAGAGCATCTATGCCAAATGAAAAAACAGGGCTAAAACCGAAGCATATCGTTCTCACTTCCCATCCTGTTCGATTTGGTCCAAAACCGCTTCCAATCCACTGGGGAGAAGCGGATCCGCTCAAACGCGGGCCTGTCATTGGTACGTTGACAACTGCTGCCCATCGCAATGTAATTGGTGCCCACTCTGGCTCCTATGGAGTTTACCGGGCTCTGGCAATCGCCAGCGGCAGGCTACAAACGGACCACCGGGCTGATCTAACCAATACCTCTCCTGCCGAACCAATTGGCCCCCACCCTTCCTGGTTTGATCCTGGCAAAATTGTTTCTCTCGATCCATTCGGGGCACTGGTTGGCGAAATCTACACTTCCCTGTACGAGGAGGGCTACGACATTCGCCCAACGATCGCCATTACCAAAGCTCATATTAATATGCCAGAACTTCAGGAAGGTGTTGTGAAAGGACGCATCCAGGTTGATGGCAAAATTCTAAAGGCTAGCGGCGATCTGGTGGTAACGAAGGCGGCGATCGAACCCGTCTGGTACTTACCCGGCATTGCGCGGCGACTGGGTGTGGCTGAATCTGAACTGCGCCGCGCTCTATTTGAACAAACTGGCGGCATGTTTCCCGAACTGGTAACCCGCCCAGATTTCCATGTTTTCCTGCCACCTATTGGCGGCATGACGGTTTACATTGTGGGAGACATTGCCGCCATCACTGACCCCAATCGCCCCCTGGCAGTCCGGGTTCACGATGAGTGCAACGGTTCCGATGTGTTTGGCTCCGATATTTGTACCTGTCGTCCCTACCTGGTACATGGTGTTGAAGCCTGTGTGCAAACGGCCCAGGAGGGAGGAGCAGGGGTGATCGTTTACCTCCGCAAGGAAGGACGTGCCCTGGGAGAAGTGACCAAATTTCTGGTCTATAACGCTCGCAAACGGCAGGAAGGGGGCGATCGCGCCGATGCCTATTTTGCCCGCACCGAGTGTGTAGCAGGAGTGCAGGACATGCGCTTTCAAGAACTCATGCCCGATGTACTCCACTGGCTCGGCATCACCCGGATAGACCGCTTCATCTCCATGAGCAACATGAAATACAACGCCATTACTCAAGCTGGCATCGAAATTGTCGAACGGGTTCCCATCCCAGAGGATCTGATTCCAGCCGATGCCAGAGTGGAAATCGAAGCTAAAAAGGCGGCTGGCTATTACAGCAATGGCAAAGTGCCCAATGAAGCCACTCTGGCCCAAATCAAGGGAAGGAGTCTGGCAGAGTAGAAGGTAGGCTAGGGGCTAGGGGCAGTTGTTAGTTATCTGGCTCCCTCAATTTCCTGGCCCCTAGCCCCCAGTCCCCAGCCCCTTTTTTAGCAATGAGATTAGATT
>JAIMBL010000024.1 GCA_023511615.1 Leptolyngbyaceae cyanobacterium HOT.MB2.61 | reverse complement strand
CGAATACCCAGGAAGTTGATGGGGGTTAAATTTTGAGGGTCTGCGACCCGTCAAAATTTTCCTGGCGGAACACTAGCTTCTTCATCTGTAGACTTCCTCTGAAGAAATTAGACCTCCGGGGTTTTGGCAGATAGAATTCGCTGTTTGATAGGCTGGGCTGGGTTTCCAGCATAGATTGTCATAGGACGCAGCGATCGCCCCGTAACACTACCCAGACATAAAACAGCCCCTTTACCCACCGTCACCCCAGGCCCTACCACCGCGTTTGCCGCAATCCAGCTTCCTTGCTCAACACAGATTGAGTCTGGTACCAGCTTAAAGTCAGGATGTCGCCAGTCGTGGTTACCTGTACAGAGATAAACCCCCTGGGAAATACAAACATGACTTTCTACTTTGATAGGGGCCACGTTATCTAACCAAGCATTTTCTCCAATCCAAACATAGTCTCCCACCGTTAACCGCCAGGGAAACTTCACCTGCACCCCTGGCTTAATCCGCACATCCCGACCAATCTGCGCCCCAAAAATGCGAAGAGTCCAGACTTTCAGAGCAGAAAAGGGCAACCAGCGACTGCGGACTAGCGGATCGCCCAGGTAATACCAGGCAAGCTGTTTCCAGAGGGACGCTCCAGGAGTATAGTCACCCAGAGTATAGTCATCAAGCCGCATATTCCTACCCCCTTAGTGCCTGTCTTCCTTGCGGTAAAAATGAGGCTTGCGAATTCCATGCTTAAAAACTTTGCGGATGCCACTCCGGAGCACAATATCTCCTTGCAGAGCAATGTCTCTCAATGGCTGTTCCGGGCGTCCGCGGAAAGAGGTGATGTGAAAATAGTCCGTTGACTCTAATGGTTGGGGAGAAAAGTAGTAGTTGGACACGCAACATCTCCGACCGTCGTGTACTACCTTACTTACCGAATGCCAGGATGTTCGATGGGTGACCATCAGAACCAGTCGGTTGAATTTACTATGGATGACCCGACAGGGTTGTTTAACTCCCCGATCCCAGAGTTCCAGGTTGCCGCCGTACTCCTCTTTCCAGTCTGGAGTGACGTAGTACAGCAAATTCATGACTCGATAATTCTGGCGATCCTTATCATGGGAATTGTCCAGATGGGGATTCAGGTAGCAACCCTTGTGCATCAGACTGACCCCTCCTGCATACAGATATTCATCGGGTAGCAGGTTTGGAATTCCTGTAATTTCAGAAATGAGTTGGACGACCCTGGGATCCTGGAATGCGTAGATGATTTCTTCCAGGATTGGATGATAGCGATTCATCTGCATTCCAACATACTTGTATTCACGCAGATCTTTAAGCAGCAGCATCTCCGATGGCTCTGGAAAGGCAGTATAAATTTCCTGGGCATCGGTTTCAGGCAACAGGTTATCGACGTATCCACTGGGAATGCGATCGCCCAGCCGAAACGCCCTCTTTAAATCTTCCTGACAGGCAACGAGACGCGAACAAATTTGATCCGCAAACTCCTGTCGCGATTTATTCAGGTTCACCAATTGTAACAACTTCAATAAATAACTCCACAAAAATTCAGCACCATTCTCCTGAGGAATCTGGTGCAATTCCTTTATTAGCAAGCCAGGAGAGCAGCACTACAAGCTTGCAGAACTCCCTTTAAATATTTTCAGGGAGACTTTGAAGAATCCGGATGTCAACTTCTAATGCCAGAAAGCAGATTCAGGGGTTAATCTTGCCCAACTCCAATGGATATTGTCTAAGTACTTCACAAACTCCGGACTACAAATTCATGGGAATATACGGATGAAATTTAGAGGATGGCTGAGGAAGAATCATGAGGTATGCCAGAAAAACAATCGGACTAAAATTCCGGTAACACTTGGTGGATCACGGTAATCTATTCTCAATGTAGAAAAATTATCATTGTTGCTGGTTCATCTTCTCAGGGTCGCTCTCTACCATTCGCGCAACTAAACTGCAACATGTGGTGTTGATTTATACCTGACCTGTTCATTCCCTGTGTGCAGTGATTCAGTCTCACAAGGTAGAGTTTGATGTTGGAACAGTTATCCGTTACCTTTCCTCAGTTTCTGTCGGAACCGGACAACAGCCTCAGTCATTGGGATGGAGACATTCCCGTTTTCAAGATACCCAAACTGACTGCTGCCATTCAGGCAAATAGTGAGTACTTTAGCCACCCAGAATGGACGAGAAGCTATCTTGCAGCCTGTCACCGGGATGATATTTTTGTAGACCGCTGGCGAACAGCGATTGGAAGCTGGCAGGGCAAAATTGTTGTAGATATTGGCTGCGGCCCCGGAAACCTCTATGCAGCGCTGCGTCAATATTGCGGTTTACCCAAACTACTCATTGGCGTTGATGTAGCTCTTGGAGCGCTAAAAGTGGCTCAACAAATTGGGTACGCCCCAGTGCTGGCAGATGCTCAACAGCTTCCCTTTGTCTCAGGTTTTGCAGATGTCGTAATGCTCAATGCCTCGTTACACCATTGTGACGACATGGCAAAAGTGCTGGCGGAGGCAGCCCGGCTGGTGCGTCCAGGTGGTTTGCTGATTACGGATCACGACCCTCAACGCACAGCCTGGAACAACAATTTCATTGCCAAGTTTATCTGGAATGCACGACTACCCATCTACCGATTAATGCGACGAGGGGGCCATGCAACCGCCAGGGAACAACATCTGAGCCTGGCAACCGAAGCCCATCATAAAATTGGGGATGGAGTATCCAGTGAACTTTTCCAACAAGTTTTGGAGCCACTTGGCTTTACGGTCAACCTCTACCCTCACAACATTGCTGGTTCAGAGGTTTTACAGGGAAATCCTGGGCGGGCAAGTTGGAAAATCCGGTTGGCTCAACGCCTGTCTGGGGTTAATCCCGATGCGATCGAATCAGCGCTACTGCTGATGTGTATTGCAACTCGTCGCAAAATCTAGGGGGGCGCTGGGAAACAGGGGCTCTCCCGGCTTGCCGGTGAAAGAGGAGCGTAAGCTACTTTTTCATCTACAACAAAATCCTTGGAATATTGATTTTGTATTGGTGATAAGTGTCGCTTATCACCAAACTCTCAGGAGAGCCGAAACAGGGAGGGGGTGGATGGGTGGATGAGTTTTGAGTTCTAGTTCTGAGTTTTGAGTTGCCGCTTCCCCGCTCCCTGCTCCCCATTCCCCACCCCTGGCTCCCGGCTACACAGAACAATCAAAATTGACATCATGCTGCAGTCTTTTCTGGGTTGCAATGATTGAATAGACTGGAATCAAATTCTGAGCGATCGCTCTCCACGAATAATGCTCCTTTGCCAGTCGTCTGCCGTTGTCACCCAGTTCTTGCCGCAGGTTTGGGGAAGTCAGGAGTTGGGCGATCGCTGTGGCCAGTAAATCAACCTCTCCATCAACTACCAGGCCAGCTTTGGCAGCCTTAATCTCCGAAGCAATCTGAATTCCTGGTGTAATCACCACGGGCAGACCGGCAACCAGTGCCTCTGCTACAGCAATTCCAAAGTTTTCAGAATAGGAAGGTAGAACAAATAGATCCGCTCCTTGCAGCAGTAGATCTTTTGCCTGTCCCGTCACCAACCCCGGAAATGTCACATGGGGAGTAAGCCCTAACGATGCGGTTAAATCTTTCAACTCCGTCAGGTAATCCGGTTCTCCTGCACCAGCCAGGATCAGGTGAAATCGTTGCCCTTGTGCGTGGAGCTGGCCAAGGGATTGTAAGAGGAGATCAGGACGCTTCTTGTAATGAAGCCGCGACAGAAATAGAACGATTGGAACTTCCGCTGGAATATTGTACTGTTCGCGTAACTGAGCCTGGGGTGCAACCAGAGTTGGAGATGGATTGACGCCCAGTGGAAGTGTGATGGTAGGTACCTGGATGCCAAAGTTACGGACATCTTCGGCTTCAACGACTGTGGTGCAGTGGATGGCAGCGGCACGATTCAGATTATGACGTTCAATCAAAGTGGTATAGATTTGTTTTTTTAAGCGGCTTTGACTGAGTGCCCAGGGGGTCAACTGCCCCATTGTGCGAATGGTATAGGGGATTCGTTTGAAGCGAGCGATCGCCGCAGCACAGGTAGGCACATAGGAAAACAAATAATGATTATCAAGAACGTCATAATCCTGAACATGCTGCCACAACCACCGAGTAATTGCCGGAGAAAAAATGAACTCTTTCAAAGCTGGAGGTTGAAAGGGAAGAAACCAGACAGGTACTGATGCATTGTGATCCACATCGAACTGGTAATCAACCCGCTGGCCTAAAGGAACTTCCATTGGCTCAGAGCCATTGTGATTGGTCGTGACAATTTCAGCTTCAACGCCACACTCCCTTAATGCTTTCACCAGATTAAGAGCCACTTGGGGAGGCCCTCCCATCACTGGACTAATGGACGGAATTACATGTAGAACCTTCATGAGATTAGAAAAACTAGCGAATAGAATTCACCTTTTTCAACCGGACAAGCTTTAAATTCTTCAACAGAAGTAGTGCAATAACCGGCAAAATCATCGTGGTCAACCAAAACAAGCTCCGCATCGTGATCCCGGCGGCAGCAAACCCCAGGGAATAGGTCATCATGGCATAGGCGGATTGTCGTTGCAGTGCCATTCGATTCCACCGGGCAGCCAGCGCTCCAAAAAACAAGGAAATAAGAATAACTCCAGCCATTCCTCCGGCCATGTAAGCTTCCCCCAGATAGGTGGATGATACAGTCCACCCTGCAGCATCCACAATTTCTTCAATACTGACACTTAAACCTTCTGGCTTATCTGGAAAAAGCACTCTGGGAATGGGCCGGATCAATGCCCAGTAAATCACTTCAAATCCAAGAAAGTCATGTTTTTTGGGTATGGCATCTGCAATTAGTCCAATTGACCATAAGTTGTAGTCAACGGACAATGTATCTCTCACAGTGTCACTGGCATAGACTTGATTTTCAAGATAATTTCTCAACCCCATCGTTCTAAATTCAAGCATGTGATAGGAAGCAAATACTGTGATAAACCCCGCTATAAGGAGCGGAATAACGGTATTTCTAAAATTATGAGTTGGCAGCGTAACAAGATAACTGACGACAAAAATAGATAAGTAGGCAATAAAGACGTTTCTGGTCCCACCGGCAAATCCTTGAAATAGAACAAATAAAAAGAGGAAGAGGATAATACTAAGTTGAAGCTTTGGAAAGGACCGACGACGGTTCCAAACGACTCCTGCCATTGCCGGAATTACATAAAGCAGCAAATTTAGTTCGGACAGAAATGTACGCCACCCTCCTAATCTGCCTCGTCCCCAGGGTTGAGCAAACCTGGGGGCTATCATGGCATCAATCATTCTGAAAATATCAAAATTAACTGAGAGCAGCATGTCTAGAAATCCTAGAAATGCCGCTACAATGACGATATTAAATAGTAGTTGATTTGAAATATCTCCAAAATTGAGCTGGCTTGATCGCGCAGCCTTTTGACCCACTAAATGACGACCGATCGCTAGAGAACCCATCCCAATCAAGACAATACTGATGGCCTGATTGGTTTGTTCAACTGTCAGAAGCCTATCAAATTCCTCTTGAGGAAACAGAAACTCGACTAGAGTTAAAAAATATAATCCAACCAGACATAGTAAATCGGTACGAAAAAGGTTTTGTAGACCTTTCTTACTATCCAAATAAACACTCATCCCTAAAGCGATCGCCACTGTAATGGCAACCGTCCTCGCCATTGCCGAAGGAGTTGCAGAAGTAGGAATAAACGCATAGGCTGCCGCCAGTCCGATTAAAAAGATAGAGGTGCTGGCAACGGAAGCAGCAGGTGGGTAATGCTTCTGTTCAAAATATGGATAGGAAAAAGGCTGAAGCGAGTAATTTGGTGTTGACATGGAGATACCCCTGGTTGGTAATTAACTTTTTCAAACCTGATTACGCGGCATACTGCATCTGACCCGAAACCGCCATTTCAAACAAACTTGAAAGCTCTTTCGCTCTGGCATTCCAGGTCAATTTTTGATGGATCAGTCGTTGCGCTTGAATCCCCATTTCAATCCGCCTGGCGTCACTGCTTAACATCCGATCCAGGGCAGTGGCAGTAGCCGCAACATTTTTGGGAGGCACCGCAAAGCCATGAACGCCATCACAGATGACATCATTAATGCCCCCATCACTGCAACAAATAATGGGTAAACCCGCTGCCATCGCTTCCAGATAAACGGTTGCAAAAGGTTCATCCCAGCCAACCAGAGCAAAACAATCCGCCCATACCATTTCCTGGAGTACCTCATGGTGTAGTTTCTTCCCGATTAGCTGCACTTTCTGGTTCAGGGCAAGTCGATTGACCGTATTCCTGATTCTCTCTTCATCGGGGCCACTGCCAATAATGCGTAAAACAGCATCGGGATGGGCTGAGGCAATTTGGTGAAAGGCTTCAATCAGGAGGGGGATTCCTTTTCGCTCTGCAAACAGAGCACAGGCCAGAATAACTTTTCTCTTGCGCAATTCCAGTGGACGATGGTTATCAAACAATGATTCAGGAACGGGTTCAACTCCGTTGTGGTGGGTCAAAACCTGGGTCTGGGGAAACAGTTGCTGAATATCACGCTTCATCCGGTTGGCGACTGCTAACATGGCCCAGGACTGATCGGCAACAACTGCGATCGCCTTTTTCCGACAGGGATAAATATGACAGTCTGTGATCTCATCAAAATCGTGATCCAGGGTGATGAATGGTCGGCGTAAATTGGTTGGAAGCTGAGCCACCATCCACCCATTTGGTAGACTGTGATGACAAAAAATCACGTCGGGTTGAAATTCTTCAACCATCCGGCAAAGCTCACGTTTAGCCGACCACCATGCCAGCTTGAGGTAAGGAATAGGATTACCATAGGCCCAGTGTTTAATCGGCCTGACCGAGTAATAAAGCCAGCGAGGATACCGAACCTCTACTCCCCCTTCCCAGGTATAAGACCGGGGACAACTGGCATAGGCTTTTGCACCAGAAGTGATCGCCAAACTTTTGGGAACCCAGGAAGTGAAGGATGCCACCAGTAAATCAATGTCCTGGCGGGCAAGCGCCTGTGCCTGCGACAGTGCCCAGGTACCCATTAGTGGATTATCTGGCTTGGGAAAGTAGGATGCCAGGAATAAAACTCGCAGGCGACGAGAGGGCATGGTTCTTACGGTTAAACAACCTCTAAACCTCTTTTCTGAAGCGATCGCTCCGATCCGTAAACTTTTCCAAAACTTCAAGCCAGCGTTTTGCCCCCACTTCAGGCGACCAGATGGCTGCTTTCGCCAGAGACGCCTGGCTGGCTGTCCGGATTGCCTCCGGATTTTGAAGATAATGGGTCAGGGCCTGAAAGATGCCGTCTGCATCACCATTTTGAAAAATAAATCCGTTCACACCCGGTTCAACAAGATCCTGGGCTGCACCAACCCCATCTGAACAAATAATGGGTAGACCCGCTCCTAATGCCTGATTCACAACTACACCCCAACCGTCATATCGACTGGGCAACACAAACAAATCAGCTTGCCGAAAAAAGTGAGGCAAGTTTTCAGGGGCCTGAAAGCCTGCATATTCGATGCATTGTCTGGTTTCAGGAGATAGGGTTGCCATCATTTGAGGTAACTCTGCTTCCCGGCCAACCAGTAAAAGGCGAGCTTTGAAACCCGATCGCACCAGTCGTTCAAAGGCACTCAGCAACAAATCCACCCCTTTGCGAGCAATCATCTGCCCACATAGCAAAATAGTGACGGGTTCCCGTGGTCGCTGGGGAATATTGGTGCCGAATTGGGACAGGTTGCAATAGTAGGGAATATTGAAAATCGGCTTGCCAGGAAAGCGTTTCTGGTAATCCTCGACGGCCCTGGAGCCAATAGCAGCGATCGCCCAGCACTGCTGCAATCCCCCTGCCAGGACTTTTTGCAATTTGCCCTTGACTCCACCGGAGGAGGCAACCATCTTTTCACCCCAAAAAATGCAGGGAATTCGTTTTGCAGTGTGGTTCAAAATGATTTGGGACGTTAAACTCTGATATCCATTCAAAACAACAACATCAACTGTTTTAAGGCTGGGCAAATGCCAGTTGATATGGAAGCGAGACGATCCCCAGGAAAGGTACTGTCCTAGCAGGATGGATTCATAGGGCTGCAACGCCTTTTGCGGCCAGGGTGAATCGGGACTGGCCGGTTCCAGATAATTGACCTTCAAATCGATTTCAGGACGTTGTGATAGGGCAAAAAACAGATCCCGTTGATAGGGGGATGGCACAACTAAATAAAAGACAACACGGATCTTGGTCATTAGTCCCATAATGCAAATAAAAGCTAATGTGTAGCTGGAATATATTTACGGAACCATGTCCATTTCCCAATTCTCTTGTAGTACTCTTCCTGGTACTGTTTACGAACCTCTAGCCACCTTAATGCGGCTTCGTTTGAAATGGGATTTCTATTTTTCAAGGAGATAGGGAACAATGATAAAGCCTTAAGGAAAGCCATCAATGCAGAAAGTGGTTTTCTTCGCATAACAGCCGCTTGAAATGTATAGAAAACCAGTGATGCTGGATACCAGAAGAGTACACTGGGCATTGGAAATTTGAGTAGAAAAGCTCCTGGCTTCATGACTACATCAGCGACCAGGTATTGCCTCCAATTATCTTTTGCACGCCCAATTGTTTCAGGTTTATGAATAATAAATACATCTGGAAATATATGAATTTCTTTTCCGAGTCCGAAAAAACCTAATGACATAATGAGCTCTTCACCATAGAGCCAAAAGTCCTCAAAATACCAGCCAGCATTAGCAAAATCTAAGCGATGGAAGATAGTAGCACAGGCGATGTAAGTATAAATAGGCCTGGCTGAATCTGCTTCAAACTGAGGATTAACATCGTTATTGTCACTTCCAACTCTAAAAGCCAGGCAGGCAACTTTATCATGCGTTTCCAGATAGGAAACAGCTTTTTCAACATCTTCGGAACTAGAAAACCGACTGTCATCATCATGGAAAATGACATATTTCCCTTTAGCTGTGGCAACCAAAATATTGCGGGCTGCTGGAAGTGGGATCGGGTGTGCTGTTTTAATTGCTTTTACTTGAGGATATTCTTCTAATAACCATCGATAGATTTCATCGGTTGGAGAATTATCCAGAACCAGAATTTCAATGTTGTTATAGGTTTGCGTCAGGGTACTTTCAATGCCCTTTTTAAGGGCTTCCTGGCGTTTCCAGCCGACAAAAGTAACTGTTACTATGGGATTCATTCTTAAGTTCCTATGGCGAAAGGGGATTGGGGCTCTCCTGAGAGTTTTGTGATAAGCGACGCTTATCACAAAAACGAAATCAATATTCCAGGGATTGTGTTTTAGATGAAAGAGTAGCTTATGCTCCTTTTTCACCGGCAAGCTGGGAGAACCGGGACTGGTTGCGAGGCAGCCAGTTTTTGGAGTTGACCAGATAGGAATGATAAATTGAAGCTTGAAGTCAAAATCGCCTGATCAGAAAGCCGTTTTAACTGAGTTGGATAATCGATGGCAGATAGAAGGATATTTGCGATCGCCGCTCCCGTCACCTCCTCCAGCACCCATCCATTAACTCCATCTCTAACAACTTCACCGCAACACTGGGAAGCAATAATGGGCAATTTCCAGGCCTGGGCTTCCAATTGAGTAAGTCCAAATCCATCCGAAAGGGTGGGAAACAGAAAAACATCGGCTCCCTGGTAATAGCGTGGGGTTTCACTACGGGGAACCTGCCCAATCCAGCGAATCTGAGGATAATCCCGAAATTGGGGAGGAATAGTGATTTGCTGAGAACCGACGATCCAGAACTCAATAGGTTTGCCCTGTAGATCCTGGATGGCATCTAAGATCGCCGCCACTCCCTTACGGAGGGTCACAGTTCCCAGAAACAGCACCCGCAGGGGACGTTCAGCAGTAAATGCCTGGGGATAGGTACGGACAAAGCTCACAGCATCTTGGGGTGGCTTGTATACCAAAGGCACAATCCGAATTTTGGCAGACTCAATTCCCCACTGCTCCAGCAATCGCTCTGACCAGTGGGAGTTCACCATAATCTGATCGGCCAGAGCGCACTCTTCCTGCCAGGTTTTCCAGTAAACAGGTGGCACTGGATTCCAGGCAGGCTCCAACCCTGGGTGTTTCGCCTGCTCCTCTGCAACAATTTTCTCTTCTAAGGGACCTGGATCAATTTGTCCTAAAACCGTTTGCCAGCCCTGGTGTTTCGCAAAACGAAACAGATTCAGTGCAGTGTAGCTGTAGGAAAACAAAACAGTGGAGCGGCTGAGTTGGGGTGCGATCGCCCTTAAATATCTCAAAGCCTGCTGTTGAAACCAGTTGTTGCGAGCAACGATCCGATTCCATGCCGGTGTTTTCTTGAGTTTTTGTGTCAACTCAAATTGTAATAGTGAAGAATTGAATGCCCGGACTGGAGCATTAGCAAGATCTTCATGGAAGCGCCCTTTCAGAGAGGCTGAAATCTTTCCAGGGAGATGATTCAATGCTGACTGCGGTGAAACCCACGCATCAGTGAGCAACAAAGTTAAATGATCTACCTGATACAATGCGCGGGGAATTGCATAATGTTCCCGTGCTCCTAACTGGCAACAAATCCACGGTGAGAGGGACTTAGCCATAAATCAAGCCTGAAGTAGTTGTGAGCTGCTACCACAATTCCATTGCATTGTTCAGGGCTGACGGGGCAATATCCGGAGAAGTTAGCTTTCAGGTGAATGGCACTGAAATAAGCTCAGAACTAAAGTTCTGGCTCAGAGCTAAAGTCAGTTGAAACTGACTGAAACGAAGGTTTGTTAGGGTTTGAACCTGTTTCAACGGGTTAGGGTATGGTCACGCCTCGTAAAGCTCGTCCAACGCTCCGATTCGTCGATGAGTATTGTGAACTGTATAACCACTCAAGCCTGGAGAGGACGACCAGACGAAACCGCAAATTGCATCCACAATAATCCGTGAGTTGATGGCAATGGGATTTCACTACCCTCCCTGCAACAGGGCAAAAAATAGGCGAGATTGCTTCACATTACCTTTACCACCAGTTTCCTTTCTCAATCCTTAAAAGAGGCTAAGAGGCAGCGGAAGCCAGGATTTATGACGATACCCTGATAGGCAGGAGGTAGGTGTCAGGAACTAAAACGCCGTATATCCAGGCTGATTCGATTTTGATAGGAGTATTAGCAATGTCTACTTTAAAGGTTGGTATTAATGGATTTGGGCGGATCGGACGACTCGTGATGCGTGCTGGGATTACCCATCCTGACATTGAATTTGTTGGAATCAACGACCTGGTACCACCTGACAACCTCGCCTATCTTTTCAAGTACGACTCCACCCATGGGATGTACAAAGGCTCTGTCAACACCCGTGAAGACGGGATGGTGGTAGACGGGCGATTTATTCCCTGCATGGCGGTTAGAAATCCAGCAGAACTGCCCTGGAGTAAGCTGGGTGTTGATTATGTCGTTGAATCGACGGGTCTATTTACGGGTTACGAAGGTGCAGAAAATCATCTCAAAGCAGGCGCGAAACGGGTTTTAATCTCAGCTCCCACCAAGGATCCAGATAAGATCCGCACATTTGTAATGGGAGTCAACCATCACGAGTATGATCCGGCGAAGGATGTCATTGTTTCTAATGCAAGCTGTACTACCAACTGCCTTGCACCCGTCGCAAAAGTACTCCACGAGAGCTTTGGTATCGCTGAAGGACTGATGACCACAGTCCATGCAATGACTGCTACGCAACCAACCGTGGACGGCCCTAGCAAGAAAGACTGGCGGGGTGGGCGCGGTGCCGCACAAAATATTATTCCTTCCTCTACAGGGGCAGCAAAAGCTGTTGCCCTGGTCCTACCTGAGCTGAAAGGGAAACTCACAGGAATGGCATTCCGGGTTGGAACACCTGATGTATCGGTGGTAGATCTGACCTTTAAGACGGTCAAGCCCACCAGCTATCAGGAAATTTGCGCTGCGATGAAGGATGCTTCAGAAGGCGATCTCTCTGGCATTTTGGGCTACACTGATGAAGAAGTAGTGTCGATGGATTTTCGTACGGATCCGCGTTCCAGCATTTTTGATGCCAAAGCTGGAATTGAGTTAAATTCAAACTTCTTCAAGGTCGTCTCCTGGTATGACAATGAGTGGGGTTATTCCTGTCGGGTGATTGATCTGCTGCTGGAGATGGCGAAGAAGGAAGGCATTCTAGAGAAAGAACTGGCAACAGCTCGATAAACATGAGGGGGGCAGCCTTGCATGGGGTCAGCCCCCACGAGAGTGTCAATTTTTTGTGTAAGGCTTAGAGCTGAGGAGAGCGATCGGGAAGAAGTGGAAGCCGCGCTCCAGGGCAGGGGATTTCGCCCTCTCCACCCTCAAACTCATCCTCAGTTTGGTTGTGTTGAGTTACTTAATAGTTTGCAATCAGGTTTGTAGAAATGCCTGAAGCTGACTGAGGGCTTGATGTAGTTGACTGACCAGGTTTGAGGCCCCTTCTAAATCCTGTTGCCCAGCCTGCTGTTCCAGTTGCCCAGCCGTGGTTGCCATTTTAGTCAGCCCAACATTTGCGCTGGCCCCTTTAATGTGATGGGCCAATTGTTCGATCGCCTCAAAGTTGTGAGTGACGATCGTTGCCTCAACATTTGCCAGATGGATCTGAGTATCTTCCGCAAACACCCTTAACAGTTCCAGTTCAAACTCACGACAGCCATCTGAAATTTGATGCAGGTGGTTCCAATCAATTTCTAAGTCACTCAGAGATGAAGCGTGGAAATCTTGTGGATGAGGTTGCATGTTGTTTTGTGGATTAGAAGATTCTAGATGGGCCAGCCGGATTGCCTCTCCCCATTCAGCCAATTTAGCTGCCAGCTTTTCTTTCAGGATGGGCTTACTCAGGTAGTCATCCATTCCAGCATCCAGACACCGCTGCCGATCCTCTCTCATCGCATTTGCAGTTAAGGCAATAATTATGGTACGGCGCGAGTCTCCCTCTAGACGCCGAATCTCACGAGTTGCACTGTAACCATCCAAAACAGGCATTTGACAATCCATTAACACCAGGTCATAGGAGATCTGCGCCATCATTTGCAGCGCTTCCTGACCGTTGGCGGCAACGTCTGCGGTATAGCCTATATTCTCTAATTGCTTTAGTGTGACTTTCTGGTTCACCACATTATCTTCAACCAGTAAAATTTTTAGTTTTGCAGGGGTAAGGGAAGGTTCCAGTGAACCCGTAGAACGCCTGGCAAGTTGGTTACTTTGAAAGAGCTTGCGCGGGCTTCGAGTTAACTGTTGCAGATCAGTCTTAGACTTTGCCAGTGTTTCCATGATGCAATCCAATAGACGAGACTGCTTAACGGGTTTAACCAGGTAGGCAGAAAACCCCAATTGCATCACTCGCCCAGTACTTCCCCGATTGTTGAGGGATGTCATCATAATCAGCTGAGTGTCAGAAATGAAGGGGTCTCTTTTAATTTGCATGCCCAGCATTTCGCCATCGACATTTGGCATCTGCATATCAAGAATAGCCAGGTCGTAAGGATCTCCCATGATTGCCCTCTGTCGCAACATATTGAGTGCGACGATGGCACTATCGGCTTCATCGACCTGCATGCCCCAGGAAGACACCTGATAGCGTAGAATCTTGCGATTGGTTGCGTTGTCATCCACGACTAACAGTTTCAACTGATTAAGGTTATCCGCTACGGATGTAAAGCTTAAATCAGGCGTTTCTTTTGGTGTTTGCTTCTCAAAGGTTAGAGAGAACCAGAAACGTGAACCCCGTCCCTCGACACTTTCAACACCGATTTCACCCCCCATCAGTTCGACGAGTTGCTTGGAAATGGCTAATCCCAGGCCTGTTCCACCGTAACGTCGGGTAGTGGAGGCGTCTACCTGGGAGAAGGGTTTGAACAGTTTTTCTCCAGCGGCTGGGGCAATGCCAATCCCCGTGTCCGTCACAGAGAAGAGGATCGTGGCACTGGTGGAAGTCTCTGATTTGAGTGCGGCCTGAATCACCACTTCACCAACGCTGGTGAATTTAATGGCATTGCTGACCAGATTGGTCAAAATCTGTCGCAGGCGGCTTATGTCTCCCTTCAACTGAAGCGGCAGGTTTTTATAAACCAGGGTTGCCAGTTCCAATCCTTTGGCGTGGGCAGCGGGTGCCAGCAGGTCGGCAATTTCTTCAATGCAGGTATTGAGGTTAAAGTCGAGAACTTCCAGTTCCATTTCACCTGCTTCTAGTTTGGAAAAGTCAAGAATCTGATTAATCAGGGTTAGGAGAGTTTCTCCGCTGGCCTGAATGGTTTCAACAAAGTCTCGTTGTTCAGGGTTGAGGTCGGTATCCATAAGTAAGCTGGTCATGCCCAGAACAGCATTCATTGGGGTGCGGATTTCGTGACTCATGGTTGCCAGGAAGATACTTTTCATTTGAGATGCCCGTTCAGCTTCCCTACGAGCTTCTTCCAGGGCAATATTGTGCTGGGCCAGTTGTTCCCGTTGTTGGGTTTCTCGCTCAAGCAGATGGGCCTGCGCGATCGCAATTCCGACCTGATCCGCCAGTTGGGTCAAGAAGTCGATTTCAAAGGAGCGCCACTGCCTGTGACCGGAGCATTGATGGGCGATGAGCAAACCCCAAAGCTGAGGTTTACCAGCGGCTCCCCGCCCCTGAATAATCGGCACCACAATGCTGGCTCTTACCTGGAACCGAGCCAGTAACTCTTGGTGACAGGGAGTGAGTGTTACCTGGTCGATATCATCAATGGTTTGAATTTTGCCGCGATAGTACTTTTGCCAGCGCCCTTCTTTGAAGCAGGTGTCCTGGATGGTGGCTCCCAAGGCGGGAGTCCAGTTAGGTGCAACGGACTCGACCACCACGGTGCCATCCCAGGTGGGCTCGAAGCGGTAAATCATTACCCGGTCTGCCTGAAGGAATTGGCGCACTTCGGCAACGGTGGTTGTGAGAATTTCATCCAGATTGAGGGATTGACGAATGCGGAGGGCGATCGCAGTCAGCAGGTAGGCCCGGTGATTCTGACTTTGCAGTTCTTCCTCTGCCTGCTTGCGCTGAGTCACATCGCGAACAATAATCAATGCCTCATCCTCTCCACTGGCAATAATTCGGGCTTCCTCATAGTGAATTCCATCACTGAGAGGAATTTCGTACTCAAAGAATTGAATTTTCCCCGTCTGCAATGCCCGCTTCAGGCACTCCTTACGGCGCAGGGCAACCTCGGTGGGCAGAATATCCTCTTCCCGTTTGCCAATCATTTCCGTCGGATCCAGAAGGGTACTGAAATCCCTGGCTGGTTTCACATCCAGATACTCGCCATCCCGGTTCACCCGCAGCATCAGATCAGGAATAGCATTGAGCAGGGCACGATGCCTGAACTCACTTCGGCTGAGGGCTTCTTCAATGCGCTTGCGTTCAGTGATATCACTGAAGGTACATATGACCTGGCGGACGCTACCATCTGGCCCAAACTGAGGATCGGCATTCACCAATAGCCAGATCAAATCGTCATATTTGGGGCGATGGACTCCCATTACGACGCCATGGACGGGCTTCTGGGTCGCGATCGCCACTGGAACCGGGTGGGTTTCGCTCAGAAAGGGAGAACCGTCTTCATGAATCACTTTCCAGTTGGGGTCAAAGGAGGTTTTGCCCAGCAACTGGTCTTCCTCCAACCCCAGCATTTCCAGGGCAGCCCGGTTGCTCATCAGAATTTCGCTGTCCGGTCCTTGCAGCAGCACACCCACCTGAAGATTCTGAATCAGGTTGTGGAATATTTCTTCTTTCGTTGTGAGAGCGGTATCGGATTGGCAATCCTCTGCGGGAGCAGTTGTTAACCCCATTGAGTTGGGGTGCAACCTCAATTGGGTGACAACCTGACGCCCCAAAATTTGCAAGGCTTTAACCTGGTTGAAATTTAGTCGCTGGGGAACCTGGTCGATTGCACAGAGAGTTCCGCGCACTGGCGTTTCCGCATCACTCAGTGGCACTCCTGCGTAGAGTTGAAAGGGAGGAGACTGTACATCAGCTAAATGGCTATCAAAATGTCGATCGACTTCAATACCTGAAATTACAAGCAACTCATGATGACGAAAGCAGTGAGGGTAAAGAGTAACAATATACGCCGCTTCTGCGGGTTGCAGGCCAAAACTGGCCTCAATGATCGGGCGATCGCCATCCCAACGAATAACAAAAGCAATCGGGGTTTCACAGATTAAGGCTGCCAATTGAACCAGTTCATTCAGTGCTCCATCAGTCACTACCTCTGAGATTTCATACGGAGCTAGCGTGTCCCATCGTTTAGCTTCGTTATTTGGCAGTAGCGACGTCATAGTGGGTTCCTGCAACATTTGAATCAGCACGTCATAGGCACTGCTGGTACTGGTCTGGCTGGCTACGGATTGTTCTAAAGTGTGCCCTCCTATGGTTTTTCTGTACCAGATCCAATGAATGAACCAATTTATTGAAGCATTAAAGCAGTGACTCATTCACCCAGGCACCAGGACACCAGTACGAGCGCGATCGCCAACCCCACCCAAGCCGGTAGGCTGATGGAGCCAAACCAGGCCAGAGGCTGTAATAGAAGTTTGGCAAACAGAAGGCTGATGACCATCAGCAAAACCAGGACTGTTAGTGGCATAGTTTTCTCTTAAACGTCACTTATTACCAAATTTTTATAGCTCTACGCAGGTGCGTTAAGACATTGGAATGGGAGAGGGAGTGGGGGCTGTCCCCAGCCAGGAGTTCCACCCCTGCACCCCGTCCTAACTACAATGACTACCACTATAGAAAAGCACCAGAGAAAATTTAAGTTAGAAATCAATTATCCGGAACAAGAGCCTGTCAATGGGTTGAGGATTCTTAAGGGGCAATTGATGTTGGTCAGGGCACCCTTGGTTCAATCTTGATAATGACAGAAATTGTGGAATGAGTGCATAGGGTGGGTCTCATTTAACAAGGAGAACAGTAATGGGTTTGGCTATAAGAAGAACTCAGTTAAGATTTAGTTCACTGGCTGGACTGGCTACTCTGGTTGTTATTCCTGCGCTGGCGCAGTCTGCTAATTTTGGAACAATCACTCTAAATCCAGAAAAAACAGTATGGGTGCTAAACGGTACAACGGGTGGTTCTACTTCTTTACCAGCGATTGTGAGCAATCGCGATCGCCACAACAACAATTGTCTTGGATTTGGCGATCCCACCCCTGACCATATCCTGGTTTTACAGCAATCCTTCCCAAAATTATCCCTCCGGGTCAACAGCGGTGGCCTTGATACCACACTCGTTGTTCAGGGTCCCAACGGAGTGGTGCGCTGTGGCGATGATACGGGTTCCAAAAAAGATGCCAGTATTACAGACACCGACTGGAGTGCAGGCAGTTACAAAGTGTGGGTTGGTACCAGTAACTCCGGAGTCAAACGGGACTACACGTTAACGGTGAGGCAGTTGTAGGGGTTTCCATTTTGCGGTTCCATCCAGGCGTTAAGATAAATGGAGGTGTACTCTTCTAGGGAATTCTCGTGCTTTCTACTCTCATCGCAGATTTCCGTATTATCTTTGAGCGCGACCCGGCTGCCCGCAACTGGCTGGAGGTTTTGTTCTGCTACCCCGGTTTGCAGGCGCTGCTGTTTCATCGTTTTGCACACTGGCTGTACACGCTGCACATTCCCTTTATTCCCCGGTTGATCTCCCATATCGCCCGTTTTCTGACAGGGATTGAAATTCATCCAGGGGCGCAGATTGGGCATGGAGTTTTCATCGATCACGGGATGGGAGTGGTGATTGGGGAAACGACTATCATTGGAGATTACGTTCTGATCTACCAGGGCGTTACCCTGGGCGGGACCGGTAAGGAGAGCGGCAAGCGCCATCCCACCCTGGGTGATAACGTTGTGGTTGGTGCTGGGGCGAAGGTTCTCGGCAATATCAATATTGGTGATAACGTGCGGATTGGAGCTGGCTCTGTGGTGCTACGGGATGTGCCAGCGGATTGTACAGTGGTCGGGGTGCCTGGGCGAATTGTGTACCGTTCGGGTGAGCGGGTTGACCCTCTGGAGCATGGATGCCTGCCTGATTCTGAAGCCCAGGTGATTCGGGCTCTGGTTGATCGCATCGAGAGTCTGGAGCAACAGTTGCAAATTTTGCAAGCCAAACAGTCCCTCGATCAGTCTTTTGCACTTGTTCCTGCGATCGCCGAACTGACTGGCACAAATGCTCAATCTGAGAGCGATCGCCCAACACCAACTCAACCCTCTGTTGCCCACTCCAGTAGCTGTCGGATTCGGGACAGGGTGATCGAAGAGTTTTTAGACGGATCGGGGATTTAGTTCAAACCCCTCACTCCTCGCTTCCCCTGGCTCCCGATGACTGAGCACATTCTTAAAGCCACCTGTGAAACCGTTCATCTGGGTGGGTTCTCATCAGCATTGAAACCTGCTCTGGTGGTGGAGTCGGGCGATCGCATCCATGTCGAAACCTTTTCGGGCATGAATGTGTATCAAAAAGCACCACCAGAGTTTGTGCCGCCCGCATTCCGAGAAATTTGTGAACACCTGCCGGGCGATCGCCGGGTCGGACCTGGCCCCCACCTGCTAACAGGCCCCATCTACGTTAAGGGTGCAGAGCCAGGGGATGTACTGGAAGTGCGACTGGAGGAAATCACACCCAGCCTGCCCATTGGGTTCAACGCCATTCGTCCCGGTTGGGGAGCCTTACCACAGATTTTTACCGAGCCAGCTCTACGCTTTATTCCCCTGGACTTGACCAACCGGATGGCCGAGTTTCCCCCCGGTAGCGGCATCAAATTTCCACTCCATCCCTTTTTTGGCATTCTGGGCGTCGCAACGGACGAAACCGCCCGATCCTCCATTCCTCCCGGTTTGTACGGCGGCAACATTGATAATCGCCAATTGCAGGCAGGCTCGCGCGTGTTTCTGCCTGTGTTTTTGCCTGGCGCGTTGTTTTCGATTGGGGATGGACACGCTGCCCAAGGGGATGGAGAGGTGAATGTAACGGCGATTGAAATCTCGATGAACGGTACGATTCAACTGATTTTGCAAAAAGACCTGAAACTAACGACCCCCTTTGCCGAAACTCCCACTGACTACATCACCATGGGCTTTGGTCAAACTCTGGACGAAGCTTTTGAAGTTGCCCTTCAGCAAATGATTAGGTTTCTGGAACGCTTCACCGGCATTTCAGTTGAAGAAGCTTATGTCCTATGTAGCCTGGCCGTAAACTTTCACATTACGCAAGTAGTCAACAAGCCCCAAAAAGGGGTGCATGGACTGATTTCAAAAGCAATTCTGCCTAAAACCGTTACTTTATAGAATACGCCTTACGCAAACCTCGGAGGCTTTAAACTAACTGTACTTCAAGACCCACATCAACACTTAAACCTCCGAGATTTTGACAAAGTATAGTCCTGGAAAACAATAGGGCTTTTGTGATGATTCCCCAATCAAATCACTACTGGTTGGTCAATGCCCGTGTTCCCACTCCCTTGATGGTGCGCAGCAGGCAGGGCAGAAGCCGGGATTGGCTGGTTGCCTCCGATTCCCGGCCACCAATTCCTGGCGATTTTTTGTCGGTTGATCTCGAAATTGTCGATGGGTTCATCGCCAGTATTGCAACGGCTGGAACACTGACACACTACAATGCTCCGTCGGTCAACTTGCGAGATGGGATAGTCTTTCCCTGCTTTGCAGACATTCACACCCATTTAGACAAAGGGCAGATTTGGGAACGGGCCTCTAATCCAGATGGAACCTTTGCCAGTGCGATTGATAGGGCCAGAAAAGACGCTGAAACCTATTGGAACTCAGACGATCTTTATCGCCGTATGGAGTTTGGGCTGAAGTGCAGCTATGCCCACGGAACCAAAGCCCTTCGCACCCATCTGGATGCCGGCCATAATCTGGCAGAGATCAGCCTGGAAGTGTTTCAAGTCTTGCAGCAGGAGTGGCAGGGGCGGCTGATCCTGCAACCCGTTTGCCTGACCCCCCTGGACTACTTTCTAACTCCCCAGGGCGAGGTTCTGGCAGACCAGATGGCGGAATTGGGAGGAATTTTGGGCGGGGTTACCTACATGAACCCTGATATTACAGCCCAGATTGATCGCGCCTTTACCCTGGCAAAGGAACGCAAACTCAGTCTGGATTTTCATACGGATGAGAATGGGGATCCCAGTTCAACTACGCTGTACCACATTGCAGAAGCTGCTATCCGACATCACTATCAGGGAAAAGTGATCTGTGGGCATTGTTGCAGCTTGGCTGTCCAGGAACCGCAGGAGGCGAAAAAGACCATTGCCCTGGTTAAAAAAGCTGGGATTGGGGTCGTTAGTTTACCGATGTGCAACCTCTATTTGCAGGACCGAAAGCCGGGATCAACGCCATACTGGCGCGGTATTACGCTTTTGCACGAACTTCAACAGGCGGGAGTGCCAGTTGCGATCGCCAGTGACAATTGCCGTGACCCTTTCCATAGTTTTGGTGACCACGATGCCTTGGAAGTCTTTTCCCTATCAGTTAAAATTGCCCATCTGGATAGCCCCTACGGTAACTGGTGTCGCACCATCACTATGACCCCTGCCGATCTGATGGGATTGCCAACGGTTGGGCGAATTGGGGTAGGATTGCCTGCCGACCTGGTTTTATTTCGGGCACGCAGTTACAGTGAATTGTTATCCCGCTCACAGCGCGATCGCATTGTCTTGCGCGAGGGTAGGGAAATTGATACGACGCTGCCAGACTATGCTGAACTGGATGATTTACTGATGGAGACCGCTAGATGACCTGGACGACCACTAACCCCATTGACCTCAACGGACTGACTGCCGAATTGGATGGGATCGAAATCATCACCGATCCCATCCAGGTGAACAAGCTCTCCCAGGACTACTACACCTACAGCCCCATTCTGCAAGGAATCCTGGGAGACAAGCGGGCAGATCTAGTGGTTCGCCCAACTACAGAAGCTGAGGTGCTACACATTGCCAGGGTCTGCGTCCAGCACAAAATTCCCCTGACAATACGAGGAGCCGGAACGGGCAACTATGGCCAGTGTGTTCCCCTCCAGGGTGGGCTGATTCTGGATCTGTCCAACATGCAGCAGATTAAATGGATCAAGCCCGGAATGGCCTGTGTGGAACCTGGTGTGAAGCTGGCCGCCCTCGATAAGCAGGCGCGGGAAAGCGGCTGGGAAATGCGGATGGCTCCTTCGACCTACCGCAAAGCGACGATTGGTGGTTTTATTGGGGGCGGCAGCGGCGGTATTGGGTCGGTGACTTATGGGCAACTGCGCGATCGCGGCAATCTCCTGGCACTGCGCGTGGTCACAATGGAAGATGAGCCCCGTGTAATTCAACTGCGCGGCGATGAGGTTTATCAGGTTGCCCACGCTTGGGGCACCAATGGCATCATGACGGAACTGGAAATTCCGCTGGGTCCTGCCTATGCCTGGGCAGAGGCGATCGTCACCTTTCCCGAATTTATGCCCGCTGCCCATTTTGGACAGGCCCTCAGCGACAGCGATGGCATTATCAAAAAATTAGTCTGCATTCTAGCCTCTCCCATTCCTGCCTACTTTGCGGCACTCAAAAACTACATCCCAGAAGGAAGCCATTGTGCCCTGATTTTGGTGGCCGAATGTTGTCTGGAACCCTTTGGCGAACTGGTGAAGGAATACGGCGGCACCGTCACTTATCAAAAAAGCGCCCAGGAAGCCAGCAAAGGAGCCACCCTGGTAGAGTACTCCTGGAACCACACCACCCTCCATGCCCGCAGCGTCGATCCGACCCTCACCTATTTGCAGACCCTGTTTCCAGCGGATAAGAGCTTAAAACTGGTAGAACACATGTACAACCACTTTGGCGACGAAGTGATGATGCACCTGGAATACCTGCGAGTGAACGGAGAAGCCATTCCAGCCGCCCTTCAGATTGTCCGCTACACAACACCCGAACGGCTTCAGGCAATCATGGACTATCACGAGGAACAGGGAGCCATGATTTTCAATCCCCACACCTGCATTCTGGAAGAGGGTGGCAGAAAGACGGTAGACGTTGCCCAACTCAAATTCAAGCAAATGGTGGATCCCTATGGCCTATTGAATCCCGGAAAGATGAAGGCCTGGCAGGAGCGATCTCAACACCTGTCCTGATCCCATCCTTTACCGATTTGAGGGAGAGAATGGGGCGATCGCTCAAATCCTTTCCTACATAACGCTATGATGATACTGAGGTTAAGTTGTGTAAAGAAAATTGACAACAACTTTTAGATCCCCCGACAGCATCACCATGCCAGCCACCTGGCATGCCCTCGACCCCATCTGGCAGGGAAATGAGCAGATTGTTCAGCAGGGCCTGCCCCACGCTCAACTGGCTCCCGCCTGGCAGATCCTACTGTTGGGGGATGGCTCTCCCACCCGCCACTTGCAGTTACTCACAGGGGAGCCAACCGAGGTGGACGTGATCGACATGTCCCCGATTGGCATGGATACCGACAACGCTCCCCCACAGATTCAGGTGGTTCCAGGTCCCCGATTGCGACGGCAGGTATGGCTGCGAACAGCCTCCGGGCAACGGCTTGCCTATGCCACTTCCTGGTGGGAAGCCAGCCATGTGGATGAGTATCTGCAAAACCGATCGCTCCCCATCTGGGCCAGCCTTGCCCGACTGCGTACCGAACTTTACCGGGACGTGCAGGGCATTTATTTTGGAAATTCCTCAGCTTTAGAACAGGCCTTCGGGCAGAAGGGCCCTTTTTGGGGCCGCCACTACCTCTTCTGGCACCACGGTCAACCGTTGACCCTAATTTACGAAGTGTTCTCCCCTTACTTAACAAAATATTTAGGTCCGACCCATTGTGATGTGGAGAGTGGGAAAGGGTGAGGAAATGGGTGGCCTATTGCCCGTTGCCTGTTGCCTGTTGCCTCTAATTGCCCATTGCCCGGTCTGAACTCCAAGCTCAAAATACCCCCATCCTCCACCCCTCTACTCATCTCCCATAAACCTGGGCATTCGCGCTTAACTACGCTATCCTGTGCATATTGTGGTCAGAGCAGGCTCATCACCTATTACATCCAATTGGAGAAGGCAATATGGCTTGGCGCGGGTCAACATCAGTTCAGGACAGGGTTTTTGCCTGTCTCCCCTATACATTTCCAATGGTCGAGTCAATGATGTTTGGCACGTTCCTGATGCAGCAATTTCCTACCTTAGGGTTGATTCTGTTGCCTCTGACGCCTTTTGCTGCTATCTACGGAATTTTGAATTCCTTGCTAGGGGGATGGGGAGGATTCGCCATCTTTTTTGCGCTCTATCTGCTGATTGTTCGCAATGAAAGCCTGAGCCATTTTCTCCGCTTTAACACGATGCAAGCATTGATTATTGGCATTGCAGTTTCGTTAATTAGCGCAGTTTTAGATCTTCTGGGGCTGTTGAGAAATCTGGCACTACCATTACCGTTGCCTATTGTTGTTATTTTCAGCACGATTTTCCTGGGCGTTCTGGTATCGTCCATCTACTCCATTATTCAGGCGATTCGGGGACGCTACGCGGAGATTCCAGTCTTATCTGAGGCGGCCTACTCCCAGGTACGGTATTAAGTGTCCAGGTCGGTTTTCCTGGCAACGATGGTGTTGTTCAGGTAGCCAATCCCTTCGATTTCGACCCGGACGCGATCGCCCACCTGCATCGGCCCCACCCCTTCTGGTGTCCCGGTTAACACCACATCCCCTGGCATTAACGTCATCACCTGGCTGATGTAAGCCACCAGTACCTCCGGTGAAAATACCATCTGGTTAATCAGAGCTGACTGAACAGGTTTAGTTTCGTCATTGAGAAAGGTTTGTAAACGGGCAGCGGGGCTGATCTCCCGCACAACCCAGGGACCCAGAGGACAAAAGGTGTCAAACCCCTTGGCCCGTGTCCACTGCCCATCTTTTCTCTGCAAATCGCGAGCCGTGACATCATTGGCAATGGTGTAGCCCCAAATTTTTCCCTGCGCCTGTTCGGGAGTGCAGTTGACACAGCGATCGCCAATTACAAGCGCCAGCTCGCCTTCATAATCAACCCGCTGAGACTGAGGCGGATAATAAATTTGCATATCCGCAGGAATCACCGCCGAGGGTGGCTTCAGGAACAACAGCGGCTCCTCTGGAACGGGGGTTCCCATCTCTGCTGCATGAGCGGCGTAATTTTTGCCAACGGCCACAATTTTGGAAGGGGCGCAGGGGGCCAGGACCCGGTAGCTGCCAGGAGGCAATTCTAAATCGGTGGGCTGCCCTTCCAGCCAGGGGGGAGCATCCAACGCTCTCACCTCCTGTCCAAGTTGAAGGAGTCCATAGTAAATGTGTCCGTCTGCTGCCTGAACCCGGACATAGCGCTGTGCCATAGGCTTAATAAACTGTTTTATAGACTATTTTTTAGAGACTATTGATGATTATCGGTGGAGAAAGCCTAGATTAGAGTCGCACCAACCAAAGTTTTCGGCAATTTCCGTTGATACAGAAACTGGGTTAAAATGATGAGTCCTTGCTTCCAGGCGAATGGGAGGAGGGGCGGTGCGATCGCCCGACTCTGAGCCTCACTTAGCCTGGAAGCCATTTGTCCATAAGGAGACAATTACATGGCAAACCTTTACGAAACGATGTACATCCTTCGCCCCGACATGAGCGAAGAAGAGGTAGACAAAACCATTGAGAAGTACCAGACCCTCCTGCGAGACAACGGAGCCCAGATTATAGAGACCCTCCATCGCAATAAGCGCCGTCTGGCTTATGAAATTAATAAATATCGGGAAGGGATTTATATCCAGATGAACTACGAAGCCGATGGTTCCCAGATTGCCACTCTAGAAAGGGCAATGCGTCTGAGTGATGACGTAATTCGCTTTCTCACCATCCGTCAGGAAACTCCCAAAGTCTCAAAGGCAGCGGCTCAGGCTTAAGCCATACAGTGTTGGAACCTGGTATCGCCCCATCACTTTGTGCCCCCACTGCGCACCCAAACCACCGCAGCAACCCATGAAGCTCTCCAAAAAAAATCTGGAACAACGCCTCGACCATGTTTATGACGCCATTGTGGTCGGCGGAGGGGCTGGTGGCCTATCCGCAGGAATCTACCTGCAACGCTATCGGCTCTCTTCGCTGGTGGTGGAAAAAGGGCGGGGGCGTTCCTTCTGGATGCAAGATCTGCGCAACTACCTGGGACTTCCTCCCGACACACCAGGACGAACCCTCTTGCAACAGGGGCAACAGCATTATCTTTCCCTGAATGGTGACTACTTGATGGGTTTTGTCGAAGAAGTCCGCGACGAAGGGGAAATCTTTGCTGTCAAGATCAAAGTCGGCAAGCAAGAAAGCATCTATCCGGTATTTCGAGCCCGATATTTAATCGCAGCCAGCGGCATTATTGACTACCTGCCCCAATTAGAAGACATGCAGAATGTGTATGACTACGCAGGCTACAACCTGCATGTTTGTCTGATTTGTGACGGCTATGAGATGGCAGATAAAAAATGTGGGCTGTTCGTAAATAGCGAATCGGCCATCAACACTGCCTTCGTTTTAAACTGGTTTACTCCCTACATCACTGTTTTTACCCAGGGATTGTGTGAAGTGGGAGCTGAAATGCGCCAGAAACTTCAAGATCACGGATTTCCTCTGGTCGAAACCCCGATCCAAAAATTTTTAGGTCACGATCACGAGATGACTGGGGTAGAATTAACCGACGGTTCTACCGTGGAGCTGGAAACGGGTCTGGTGGCAATGGGTTCCCACTACTACAACGAGTACCTGAAGGGGCTTGATCTGGAGTGGCAGGGAAGTAATCTGGTCACTGACTCGATGTGCCGCACTTCCCATCCCCGTGTCTTTGCCGTGGGCGACCTCAAAGTAGGCATCAATCAGGTTTCAGTAGCGGTTGCAGATGGGACATTAGCGGCAACGGCTATCTGGCGGGAGATCCGTCGTGCAGCTTCCCCTCGTCGTTGGGAAGAGCATCTGGCCAACCCAAAATCGTGATAACGGAGTGAAAGACGTGACCTATTTTGCAAGCCAAAACCCAACTGAATTGCAAGCTGAAGTTGCCCGCCTGAACGAAGAATTGCAAATGCGCGATAACCTGGTGCAGCAGCTATCCCAGGAACTATTTCGTCTGGTAAAGGGCAATGCCAGCTTCATGCCCAATCCAGAAGTTTCTGAGCGGCATATGGCCGAAATGCGTGCCCTGCGGGAGCAACTGCAAGGGGTAGAACAGCAGGTGACATTTTATCAGGAGCAGATTAGCGATCGCGACGCCGAAATTTATCAGCTACGGCAGACAGTGCAGGAATTAACCGATCGCTCCCGCATGTTAGAGCAGGTGGTTCAAGAGCTGCCTAAAATCTATCGACAAAAGTTTGCCGAGCGCATGGTGCCCATTCGAGAAAAAGTGGCTCAAATCCAGCGCGAGAACCGCCAGCTCCACGCCGAACTGCAAAGTGTCAGCTACCGTCTGGCCGTTAGAACTCGACGTCAAACCCATCTTGACCTGCCCAGTTTCGGTCGCTTTAGAGGCGCAACCTTACCAGCTTTTGGCAGCGTTTGATGTCAGACGCTCTGATCGTAGTAGACCCCTCTGAGAACAATTCTTAAGCAGATGGATTGGGGTCTGCTGCGGCTGAGATCGGGACTACCCTGAAGCAGGCGATTCTAGCAACATTTCCTCCGGTCACGGATGCAGGGAAGCAGCAAGCAAAGGCACAAGATTCTGAAGCGGCTGTCCTCCCTGCTTTTCCAGTTCAGGCACCCAAAGTTCAGGTTGTGATGCTGACTGATCTAGAAAACTAGCGAAGCTCAGAGGATCCGCGACTTGACCTTCGAGTCCCTGAACCGCAACGGGTGTAGCCTTACTTCGTGAGGTCTACTATCCTACGCAGCGACAGGTTCAGCAGTAGGCCAGGACATTTGTTCGGAGCCCTGTAGAATCCCTGCGGTTGCTTCCGAAAAGGTATCAAATAGCTCGAATACCGAGTCCAATTGAGTAATTTCGAAGATTAGTCGGACTGAAGGACGCAGGTTACAAAATACCAGACGGCAGTTTTTCCGATTGGCTGCATTTAACCCACTGACCAGAGACAAAAGACCGGCACTGTCAATAAAATCTACCTGAGCCAGGTCAACGATGCAAAGATTAAACTGATCAGATTCAATAGCCAGCACCTGTTGTTTGAGATTCATTCCCGCCTGGGCATCCAGTTGACCCTGGGGTTGAAGCAAAACGAACCTGCCCTCATGTACGAACTTCATATTCATAAAACCCAATATGTAATGTTATTGACAGCAACTAGCAAATCTCAAACTAGAGGCGTGATGGCAAGAGCCAATTCTTGGAACAGCCAAAGATTGAGATCACTAAGCCTACAGGGAACAATTCAGAAGTTATTGAAGCGATTGATTACCTAAGTAGAATCACAGTTGATTTCAACAAAATACAGGACTTATCCCACTGAATACACTGTCCTCTTCAGTAACTTTACGCAATCTTTAACTTCTATAGACGAGACTCTACGGCATCTGTTTTTAATAAACTTCATACTTTCGGCAGAAACCGTATTCCCCGACACTTTGTTCTCAAACAGAGGATTTTTGAACCGGAATTGGACCCGGAGCGAGGCTACGAAATGTACCAGGGGAAGCAGTTTTCCAGTTGTTCCATCCATCTCTTCTACAAGGCAATTAGTAGAGATTCCGTACAATTGACAGATTTCGTAAAACCACGTCAAGATTGAAGCGGGATGATAACGTTTTGTAAAAGCCTTTCTGCATGTCTGAACTAATATCTCTAGAGAGAATTGAGGAAATTGCCCAGCAGTATGGCTACTGGGCAGTATTTTTAGGTATTTTGTTGGAGAATGTTGGGCTGCCCATTCCCGGAGAAACGGTGACCCTGGCAGGCGGTTTTCTGGCCGGGAGTGATCAACTGAACTATTGGATCGTTTTAGGCGACGCCATACTGGGGGCAACCCTGGGGGGCAACCTGGGTTACTGGGCAGGTCGATCCGGGGGATGGCCGATGCTGGTGGGAATCGGTCGAATATTTCGGGTTCAAGAATCCCAATTGCTATCGCTTAAAAATCAGTTCAGCCAGAATGCAGCAAAGGCCGTTTTTCTGGGACGCTTTGTGGCCCTGCTGCGAGTTTTTGCCAGTCCACTGGCGGGGATCGCTGAAATGCCCTACTCCAAATTCATGCTTTACAATACCCTGGGGGCGATCGCCTGGGCCTCTGTGATGGTGACACTCTCTTACTTCGCTGGGCAAATTGTTCCTTTAGAGAAGCTGGTTGAGTGGGCCAGTCGATTTGCGCTGTTGACTTTACTGATCGTGGCTGCCTGGATTGTGGTTCCAATCTGGCTGGAGTCTCGCAAGGCGAAGGAAGTTGCAGTAGAAAACCAACCTGTCAAGGATCAGGTGGTTGAAGGCCAGTAGGACGGTAAATCAGTCATGCCCTGTCGTGCCACGCTAGCTCAATTAACTGCTGTCCTTAATGCAACGCCAGTAAACCTATCGGCAACGTCTCTGGCAACGCAAGCAGCGGGGATCACAACCGATACTCGCCGTCTGGTTCCAGGTGAAGTCTTCCTGGCCCTGAAGGGAGAAACCTTTGATGGGCATGAGTTTGTGGGGGAGGCCATGCAGCGGGGGGCGATCGCTGCGATTGTCAGTGTGGATTCCGCCTTCAGTGCCCTGCGATCCAAAATGCTGCCGACTAGCCCATTTCTGACGGTGGCCGATACCCTGGCAGCCTATCAAGCGATCGCCCGCTGGTGGCGGGATCAGTTTACGATCCCCGTCATTGCGGTAACTGGCTCCGTCGGCAAAACCACCACCAAAGAGCTGATTGCGGCTGTTCTATCCCACCTTACACCCCACACTCCCCTGCTCAAGAGCCAGGCAAACTACAACAACGAAATTGGCGTCCCCAAAACTTTATTAGAACTGGAACCCAAGCATCATTATGCGGTGATTGAAATGGGGATGCGGGGACCAGGAGAGATTGCCTTACTGACCCAGATTGCTTCTCCAGATATCGCTGTGATTACCAATGTGGGTACGGCTCACATTGGGCGGTTGGGATCAGAGGAGGCGATCGCCCAGGCCAAGTGTGAATTGCTGGCAGAAATGCCTCGTACAGGCACCGCCATTCTCAACTATGACAATCCGCTGTTGCTAAAAACGGCGGCATCTGTGTGGCAGGGAACAACGATTACCTATGGCCTGGAGGGCGGGGATGTCCAGGGGCAATTTACCAATCGAGGAACGCTGCTGGTTGAAGGGCTGGAGTTACCGTTACCCCTCCCCGGTCGGCACAATGCTCTAAACTACCTGGCCGCGATCGCAGTTGCAAAAGTCCTGGGAATCGACTGGTCTTCCCTGGCACAGGGGCTAACCGTTGACCTGCCAGCCGGACGGGCACAGCGCTATGAATTGCCAGAAGACATTATTCTTCTGGACGAAACCTATAATGCCGGACTGGAATCAATGCTGGCCTCCCTGGAATTGCTTGCCCAAACCCCTGGGAAACGGCGAATTGCTGTATTAGGAACCATGAAAGAACTAGGGGAGCGATCGCCGGAATTTCACGAACGGGTTGGAGCGGCTGTCAGGCAGCTTAAGCTGGATCAATTACTAATTTTGGCAGAAGATCCTGAAGCCAGTGCGCTGGCAGCCGGGGCCGCTCCCGCACCCACTGAACGGTTTACCACCCATGAGGCACTAACTGCCCGCTTACAGGAGATCATGAAACCGGGCGATCGCCTGCTGTTCAAAGCATCCCGTGCTGTTGGACTGGATCGAGTCGTCGAAGCACTGCGTAACCCTAAGGATAGTCGGTGATCTGGTCAATGGATGTCACCTTTAATTGAACGATGGGCGGTAAATCCTGGCGATTCTGGAACAATTGCAGAGCACCTGTGACATAGGCATAGTTACGCCGTGGATGGATAACATCGTCAGATAAATAGCGGTTAACCAGCAATTCCATGACTTGCTGGCTGTTTTCGCGCTCCAGGTCAGCAATGAAAACCTGGAAGGGTTGTTGCTGAGAGCCAATATCAATGACCAGATGATTTCCGCGAATTCTCTTAAAACTCCTGAGTTCCGTGAACACAGTTGTCTCCTTTTTATCTTTTGCCAGTTCAATGAGTCTGGCGTAATCTAAACGGGTATTCAGAATAGCGGGCATCGTTACCTTGAGCGATCGGTACTCATCAATGACAGCGGCCCGAAGATGCCACCAGGTTGTCAACAAAGCGTAATTGTTAATTTCTGAGCCATTCGCTTGAATCTGATCCCAAATGCCCCGCCGCTCAGATTGGGCTTTGCGTTCTGCCTGAATATAGCGCTGGTGATATTCTGGAAAATTGACATTACCGTATTTCACGAAGTAAGGACTATACCCTTCCAGAATCATATGCTCCTGGTAGTCCTTGCCATCTTTGTGTACGAAAACCAGTAATCGACCATAGTTGTCGCGGTACTTCTCTAGGCAAACCTCCAGCGGTTCAGATCCAGCAAATTCCAGAGTAATTTGCGAGTTGACCGGGAAAAACTTTTGAGCCGCCTGCTTTGCCGCTTTACCGTGAGGGGTTACGGGTTTTGTACTGCTGCCACGATTTGATTCCTCAGTATCCAAGGCTGAGATGCGGAGGGATTCTTCTTTATCACCCAGCCGGACCCGTAGCGTATCGCCATCCACAACGCGCAAAACTGTAGCATTGACTGTTGTTCCATGAGTCATACTGTTATCCCTGTGCCTGGGCTTTGCACCTCTATACTGAACAGGGTCTTCCCCAAATGGTATTCCCCATCCAGGTACTTTTACAGGGGTTTTCAGTTGAGTTAGCCACAATTTGAGGAGCTAGAAGCTGGCTTTAAGGGGCTAGGGGGTTTCTTCCGGCTTGCCGGTGAAAGAGTCGCTTACGCTATTCTTTCATCTAAAACAGAATCCCTGGAATATTGATTTTGTTTCGGTAATAAGCGTCACTTATCACCAAACTCCCAGGAGAGCCGTTTATGCATTTGAAACTCGCTGTAAGAGGAAAGTCGGTGTAGCTCCTGGGCAACCTGATCACAAACTTCTGCCCAAGCATGGCGGCGGGGCTGACGAAACAACCGGGCGGTTGGATACCAGGGACTATCTTTCCGGTGCATCAGCCAGCGCCAGTCGGCAGCAAAGGCAAGCAGTATCCAGACGGGTTTTCCCAGAGCACCGGCCAGGTGAGCTACGGAGGTATCGACAGAGATAACCAGGTCAAGTTGGGCGATCGCCGCTGCCGTATCGGCAAAGTCATTCAGTTGCGGTCCCAGATCTTGAATGGGCCATCCTTCAACTTCTGCCAGCTCAGCGCTGTGCGGTCCTTTTTGGAGGCTGTAGAAAGCTATCTCTCCAGTCGTCAAAAACCGGCGAAACTCCTGAACCGGGCAGGAGCGATCGCGGTCATGGCGGTGGTTGGGATCGCCACCCCAGACGAGGCCAGCCTTGAGACGGGATGGTTGGGGTGAAGGCGGCAGGGAGAACGGAGGGAGCGAAGGCGGAAACAAGTAGGGAATAGAGGCAGGGATCGTTTCTAAGGTGGTGCCAAAGATAGAAGGAAGACTCAGGATGGAGGACTGCACATCAAAGGGGGGGAGTGGATTACCTGTTGCAATCACAATTTCAATCCCTGGAATTGACTGAAACAGTCGCAGGAGGGGAGGCTGACACTCTACAATCACCCGTCCATGCTGCCGGGCAACCAGGGGAGCATAGCGAATGAACTGGATGATATCCCCCATCCCCGCTCCAGTTTCGGTGTAGAGCAGGATGGATCGACCATTCAGATCAGAACGATCCCAGGCTGGTTGAGAAAATGCCCGATTGGATAGACTCAAACGCCAGGGATCATACTCAGCAAAACCTTCGCCCAGGTTACCCGAAATGAGCTTTGCTCGGATGCGGCTTCCCCGCAGTTGGACGTGATTTGGAAACTGATTGATTGCCCTATCCAGTAAGGCGATCGCGTCGTCAATGCGCCCCTGTTCCTGCAAGGCATCCCCCAGATCCCGATAGGCTTCAGGATTATTGGGGGCAAGCTGCACAGTGGTTTGATAGTGGGAAATGGCTGGCTCTAACTCGCCCCGCTCTTTCAGGGCATGGGCCAGATTGCTGTGGGCCTCTGGCAGATTGGGGTTAAGGCGAATAGCTTTCTGGTAACGAGCGATCGCCGCCTCCAATTTTCCTTGCTGTTGCAGCGTCACCCCCAGATTGATGTTGGCATTGGGATTGTCCGGCTTAATTCGCAGTGTTGCTTGATAGTGGGCGATCGCCGCGGCTAAATTCCCCTGCTGTTGAAAGGCTGCCCCCAGATTATTATGAGCCTCAGCAAAGTTGGGTTGGGAGGCAATGGCTTGCTGGTAGAGAGCGATCGCCCCGTCCAGATTCCCCACCTGGTGGGCAATCAATCCCAATAGATACAAGGCATCTGGCTGATTGGGCTGTTGCTGCAACACCTGCCGATAAAGCCGCTCGGCCTCCTGCAACTGTCCTGCCTGGTGATGTTGCATTGCCGTAGTCAACAGATCAACACCAGCATCCTTAAATTCCATGGCTCTTACCAATGACCCAATGGCGGCGAAAGAAACGGGATAGGGCCGACTCCTCCAGACTGAGACAAATGGGACGACCGTGGGGACAGGTGCGGGGGTTGCGGGTCTGCTGCCACTGGTCAAGGAGGGTTTGCATCTCCTCCAGGGTGAGTGGGGTGCCATTACGGATAGCGCTACGGCAGGCGGTGGCAACCTGAGCCATTTGCAAATCACCGCCCAAACTCAGTTCCCAAAGGGCAGCGGCGCAATCCTCCCGCTGGACTAAAAGTTCGGGGGCAGTACGCACAACCCAGGCTTGCTCACCAAAGGGCTCCACATCAATTCCCAGGCGTTGCAGTTGTTCTACCTGGGCAGTGGAAAGCTGATTCAGGATAATGGGCGATCGCAGCGGCACCATTTGCCAGCGATCGCACAACTGTTCATACAACACTCGTTCATGGGCAATGTGCTGTTCAATCAGCCAAACCCCCGATGGATGCTCCGCAAGGATGTACATGTTGTGAACCTGGGCGATCGCGCGGAGAGAGGAGTTTTGAGTTTTAAGTTTTGAGTTTTGAGTTTCAAGTTCTGCCCCCTGTCCCCTGTTGTCCACCTGTTGCCCGTCGCCTGCCCCCTGTTGCCCGTCGCCTGTCGTCTGACTCCTGCGGACATTGTACTGACTCTGCGCTTCCGCGGTTTTCAAAACCTTACCTGCCCGGTCGAAGTAGAGGGTATCGGAGAGATTGATCGAACTGAGTTGTAAGGCTTTATCAATTGCGTGGGTCAGTTGGGCTCGCCAATAGTCCAGGTGGTGCAGGTAAACTTCAGATTTGGCCGGATGGCGGTTCCAGTCAATGTGTTCGGGTGGAATGTAGAAATGGGCAAAGCAAACGGGGAATCGGTCGCGTGGCAGGGTGCGACGAAATCCCGTCAGAAGGGTTTGCTCTAGTTCTGGGATGCGTACAAATCGGCCATTGAGTGCCACACGAATCCAGTCGGGTCGATGACGATGGCAGCGATCTGGCAGTCCGAGAAGAAGGTAGAGAGAGGAGGAGCAGAAAAGAGGAGAGATGGGAGGTTCTTCGCCTTCGTTTCGCCAAACGATCTCCTGCAAATCGCTCTCCTGCACATCTCGTAGAATTTGAGGAAGAATCTGCCGCGCAGTTTTACCCATCCACAACTTGAGCCAGTCACATTCATCCTGCTCAACCTGCCAGGTGATCTGGGGATGGCAAAGCGCCATCTGGTGGACTACGGTCTGTACAGCCTTGAGTTGTTGGACCATTGGTGGCAAACTCTGGCGGCGAGCAGGCCAGTTGCTAAAGATGTTATCAGCAATGACAACTGTGCCAGGTGCGATCGCCGCTGGTTCTATCTGGCAGGGCTTTCCCTGCTCATCATAGGCAACCCACCAGCCTTCCTGACTGTCAACAGGGCGGCTAACAATTTCCAGGTTGGCTAACTGAGCCAGGCTGTATAAAGCTTCACCTCGAAATCCCAGGCTTGTAATTTTGGTCAGATCCTGGCGATCGCGAATTTTGCTGGTGGTATGGGGAGAGGCTGCCCGTTGCAGATCCTCCAGACTCATCCCCTGGCCGTTATCCGCAACCCGAACTCGCCACTGATTGGGATAGAGAGAGATGGAGATTCGACTGGCTCCCGCATCCAGAGCATTTTCTGCAAGTTCCCGCACAACAGCCGCCAGCGAATCAATGACTTCACCCGCCGCAATCAGATGAACAACGTCTAACGGTAACGCCTCAATCCCAGACCGCATGACTCTTAGTGTAGGCGATGGGAGAGGGGATAGTAAGGGAATAGTAGTTATTAGTTGTTAGTTTATTAGTTGTTAGTTGTTAGTGAGGAGAGAGTGGGTTGGACGAGTGGTGGGTAGATGGTGGATAGGTAAGGATCTCCTAAGAAGTTAGATTTTCTATATAAATACTTGCCAGTACATCTAATTTCTTTGGCTCTCCTGAGAGTTTGGTGATAGGCGTCGCTGATCACCAAAACAAAATCAATATTCCAGGGATTTTGTTTGAGATGAAAGAGTAGCTTAGGCTACTCTTTCACC